>DATHWE010000053.1:0-21540 GCA_035460905.1 Methylophilaceae bacterium
GAGGCGACTGAGCGGTCCGATCAGTGCAACCACGGGAGGCCCACCTGGTTTCAGGTGACCATGGGCGAGCTCGACAAGATGTTCATGCGCGGCAAGTAACCGCATTGCGGGAAAAAATCCCGCTTCTGGATGTGCCGCAACCCCCATAAGTCATGTAAATTATGCGCGCCTGCCAGCGCAGGTTTTCATCAATCATCTTCGAGGACTGGAATGAACAAGTTTTTTGCCACACTGCTGACCACTGCCATGTTTCTGCCTGCCGCCGCATCGGCCGCGCTCGACGAAACCCTGCGCATCAAGGAAACGATTGAGATCAACGCTCCTGCCGATGCAGTATGGGCAAAAGTTGGTAATTTCAATGACATGAGCTGGCACCCGGCCATCGCCAAGACTGAACTCACTAGCGGCAACAACAACGAAGTCGGCGCCACACGTACGCTGACGCTGTCGGATGGCGGGACGGTGAAGGAAGTTCTGGTCGCCTACGACAAGGACGGCATGACGATGAAATACGACATCACGGAATCCGTGCTGCCGGTGCGCGAATACAGCGCAACCATCCTGGTGAAATCCGCCGACGGCAAGACCACTGTCACCTGGCGCAGCATGTTCAAGCGCAAGGATCCGGCCAACCCCGGCGCTCCCGGCCAGGATGACAAGGCTGCCAAGGAAGCGATTACCGGCATCTTCAAGTCCGGCCTTGAGAACCTGAAGAAGATTTCCGAGAAGTAAGCCGTTTCGGGTGGGCGGTTTCCGCCCACCCATACCTCTCTCAAGACAGCCCCGTGTCATCCCAACCTTCCACTATCCGCATCGCCTTTGCCAGTTTCATCGGCACCGCCATCGAGTTTTACGATTTCTATATCTACGGCATGGCCGCCGCGCTGGTCATCGGCCCGGTGTTTTTCCCGCAGAGCGATCCTGCTGCACAGGCCCTGAACGCATTTCTCACTTTTGGCGTCGCTTTTCTCGCACGCCCGTTGGGAGCGGCATTGCTCGGGCATTTCGGCGACCGCATCGGACGCAAGGCGACGCTGGTTGCTTCGCTCCTGGTGATGGGCATTTCCACGATGCTGATCGGCGTGCTGCCGGGCTATGACATGATAGGCTGGCTCGCGCCTGCCTTGCTGTGCCTGCTGCGTTTCGGACAGGGAATCGGCTTGGGCGGGGAGTGGGGCGGCGCGGCGCTACTTGCAACGGAGCATGCGCCGGAAGGAAAACGCGGCTGGTTCGGCATGTTTCCGCAACTCGGACCGCCGGTCGGCTTTCTGTTTGCCACCGGCAGTTTCCTGCTGCTGGCGCATTTTCTCGACGATGCGCAATTCCGCGACTGGGGTTGGCGCATTCCCTTTCTCGCCAGCGCGCTGCTGGTAATGGTGGGACTGTATGTGCGGCTGAAATTGTCCGAGACGCCGGTTTTTGCGCGAGCCTTGCAACAGCAAGCCAGGGTGCGCTTGCCGCTACTGGAAATGTTGCGAAACCACGCGCTGCCGCTATTGCTAGGCGCGCTGGCGATGGTCGTTTGTTATGCGCTGTTCTACATTTCGACGGTGTTCTCGCTTAGCTACGGAACGGCCACGTTGAATATTCCGCGCGAGCAATTCCTGGGCATGCTGTGCGTTGCCGTGCTGTTCATGGCGGCTGCTACACCGTTTGCCGCGTGGGCGGGCGACCGCTATGGACGGCGCCCGATACTGATGGCGGCAAGTTCCGCCGCGCTGTTGTCCGGCTTCCTGTTGGCGCCGATGCTGGAAGGCGGGTCAATTCCGTTGATCACGGCCTTTTTGTCGTTGGAACTCTTCCTGATGGGGGCTGCTTTTGCCCCGATGGGCGCCTTGCTTCCGGAGTTGTTCCCGGCGGGCGTTCGTTACACCGGAGCCGGAGCAGCCTACAACCTGGGCGGCATACTCGGCGCATCCTTCGCGCCATATATCGCGCAGAAACTCGTGGCTTACGGTGGGCTGACGTGGGTAGGTGGCTATATCTCCGTGGCGGCGGCAATCAGCCTGGGGGCGGTGATACTGATGCGCGAAACGCACAAAGTCGATTTCTAAGCCAGCAACAAGAACACCGTCGGCTTCTTGTGCAAATCCGGAAGCGATGCTTTTTTCCAGTCCGCGATCCGTTTAGTCACTATCAACTCATCCTCCAGACTGACATTACACGCTACGCATAACCGTGTTTCCCCATTGCAGCCGGCGAGGATGTCTTCCAGCAAGTGCTGGTTGCGGTACGGCGTTTCGATGAAAATCTGCGTCTCGCGATTTTTACGCGAGGCCAGTTCGATTTCCCTCAGTCTTTGCACGCGCGCCGCCTTGTCGCTCGGGATGTAACCGAGAAAGGTAAAACGCTGGCCGTCCAAGCCGGACGCCATCAAGCCCAGTAGGATGGAGGAAGGGCCGACCAGCGGCGCGACACGGATGCCTTTACGGTGCGCCAGCGCCGCCAGTTGCGCGCCAGGATCGGCGATACCTGGACAGCCGGCTTCCGACATCAGCCCGACATCGCGGCCTTCCAGCAGCGGCGCGAGCAGCGCCGGCAGCTCCTTATCGGTAGTGTGCTCGTTGAGCGTCAGCATCGTCAGCTCGCGCACCGGCTTGTGCGTTTTGATCGCGCTCAGGAAACGCCGCGCGGTTTTTTCATTTTCGACGATGAAGGTATCGAGCTTTTGCGCGAGGCTCACCACATCGGGCGGCAGCGCCTTGCCGATCGCATCGTCGCCCAGCGTGACCGGAATCAGGTACAGCGTGCCCAGGCTCAATATTTCACCTGCACGCGGTAAGTCAGTGTGGTCTTGCCTTCGGCCGGCACGTCGATACGCCATACCGCGGTGTTGCTGGCGGCTTTTTCATGGGCATGGCTGGACTTGAGGATTTTCCAGTCGGCCGGAATGGGCTCGTGCACGGTGACGGTAACGGCCTCTTTCTTGGCGTTTTTCAGCACGATTTCATAGGCGCTTTCGAACATCGTGGTGCCCTTGGTGGGGTTGGGCAGTTTCTTGAAGTCGGTTTGCTTCTTGTCCGCCGTGATGTCGAAAGCCTCGCCCAGCTTGAGGCGCACTTTCTCGTTCTTGGGCGTGTGGTCGATGCGGTCTTCACCGACGAATTGCGCGTTGCCTGAGCCGTCCTTCTTGTAGACGCGGATGATGCCCTTGGGCAGCGGCATGCCGAGACGTGCGCTTTCCTTGTTGTCGAATTCGACGAACACACCGACCTTCATCTTCTGCCCGAGCTCGCCATAGCTGGAGCTGTAGTAATAATCCGCACCGCGCAGCAGCAGTTCCTTGCGCACCGGCACTTGGCTGGCGGAAAGCAGCGACACCTGCTTGGTCTGGTTCTCGGCGATGGTGGTCGGGCGATCCAATGTATACAGGTGATATTCCAGCAACGATTCCTCGGCCATCTGCGGCGCGTCGGCGGGTGCGGCCATTTCCATTTTCGACATCGCGCGCACTAGGCGCCGTTCGTCCTGGACGCGGTTCACGTCGCCCGCCACCAGTTGCAATTTGGTGTTGCGGTAGGATGCGCCGCTGGTATTGGTGAGCGTCACCCAGCCGGAAAGATCCAGCTTGTCGTCTGCCGCATTCAGTTCAGCGACGTAGTCCGCCTTCCAGCCCAGCCCTCCGGTAAGGTAGCTCAACTCGACATCCTGCTGAGCCGCGCCGCCGTTATTAAGCGACATCACCAACGTCGGTCGGTCGCGCAGGTTGGCTGGCACATCCCCGTAAACGATACGTCCGGGGATGCCAGTCTCGATGCGATCGCCCATCTTTAGCACCACACCGTTGTTGGCCGCCAGCACCTGCGCCTGTTCAGTGGTTTCGGTACCCGTCGCTGGGTTGGTCTTGATGACGCCGACCGACTTACCGACGAACTTCTCCAGCAGTTTCTGCGGTGTCAGGAGATCAAAATCGAAGTTCTGTTCAATCACAGATAGCTTGCCGGGGCTGCTCAAACTACGCAGCAGAGCCGTCTCCGGACGCATCTGCGCGCTGACATCGCGGAAGGCCAGTGTATTCTGTCCGCTGCCCAGCTGAATTTTGCGTTGATCCTTCACCAGTGCCAGGTTTTCGTTGTAGATGGTCACCGCAACGCTTTTCTGGTCATCAAGCGTGCTGCGGGTCTCTTCGGCCATAGCAGGGGTGGCAATGATGAGGCTGGCGGCAATCAGGGCGGGGAGATGGCGCTTCTTCATGGGAGTCCTTTCTTGTGGGCATGGACAGCGTATGCATGCGACCATGCGCTGAACGACAGGTTTCAGCCGGGCAGCGCAGTATCGCAAATCTCACAGCGTATTAGAAGTGTCGTTCAGTCGATACCAGGGCGACATGGGACTATATGACCGACACGCCTTCTTTTTGCAGCATGCTGATGAGCGAGATCAACGGCAGTCCGATCAGGGCATTCGGATCGTCGCCACGCATGTACTCCATGAGGGCAATGCCCAAGCCTTCGGACTTTGCGCTGCCGGCGCAGTGGTAGGGTTGTTCCAGACGCAGGTAGTTCTCGATTTGTGCGTCGGTGAGCTGGCGGAAGCGGACTTCGTAAATCACATCTTCAGCCTGCATATTGCCGCTGGCGGCATTGAACAGGCATAGTGCGCTATGAAAAAACACGGTGCGGCCGCGCATCAATGTCAGTTGTTTCACGGCGTTGTCATGGGTGAGCGGTTTCCCGAGTTGCAATCCGTCCAATGTAGCCACCTGGTCGCAGCCGATGACAAGGGCATTTGGATGAAGATCGCCAATCTTGCGTGCCTTGACTTGCGCAAGACGCAGGGCGGTTTCTTCGGGTTTTTCGTCAGGCAATGGCGTTTCATCGACATTCGGCACGACGACGCTGAAAGAAAGCTGCAGGCGTTCCAGCAATTCGCGGCGGTAGATGGAGGACGAAGCAAGTATCAGTTGTGGTTTCATACAGCAAAAGGCCGGCTTGCGCCGGCCTTCTTACGTCAGTTATTGAATTTCGATCAGCGTTTCGTCAGGCGTCACGCTATCACCTTTTTTGACGTGCACGCCTATGACGATACCGCTCTTGGGCGCCTGGATCTCGTTTTCCATTTTCATGGCTTCGATGACCAGTACGCCATCACCGGCATTGACGTTGTCGCCTGCCTTGACCTTGACGTCAACGATAGTCCCCGGCATCGCCGTCGTCACGCAGCCTTCATGTGCCGGGCGAGGGCGGCTGCCGTTATTATTCATAGCAACGGCCTTCTTCTTCGAGCCGCCGTTACCATTGCCGCCGGAAACCTCGATTTCACTCAGCGTTTCCACCATGACTTCTTCCGAAATACCATCGACGGAAACATAGAACGGACGTTGCTCTTCGCCGGCATGGCCGCTGCCGGTAAGCTTGATGTGGAAAGTTTCGCCATGCAAGGTAACCTTGAACTCGTTCGGCGCGTAGCGTGCCGAGGACGGCGTGCTTGCTTCCTTGGGCATCAGCTGCTCAGGCTTGAGCGTGCCGGCGTTGCGTTCCTGGAGAAAGGTCTGAGCCAGGTCCGGGAACATGGCATAGGTCAACACATCCTCGTCGCTCTTGGCGAGGTTCTCGATCTGGATGCGCAGCTTGTCCATTTCATCTTCGAGCAGGTCAGCTGGGCGACAGGTAATGACTTCAAGATTGCCGACAGCAATATTCTTGACTTCACTATTAATGGTGCCGGGAGCTTTGCCGTAGTGACCGAGCAGGTAATTCTTGACTTCGGTCGTCACGGACTTGTAGCGAGCACCAGTCAGCACGTTGAGTACGGCCTGGGTACCGACAATTTGCGACGTCGGAGTCACCAGCGGCGGAAAGCCGAGATCTTCGCGAACACGGGGGATTTCAGCCAGGACTTCGTCCATGCGCGCGAGCGCGCCTTGCTCCTTGAGCTGGTTGGAGAGGTTGGAAATCATGCCACCCGGAACCTGGTTGACCAATACGCGGGTGTCCACGCCGGTGAAGTCGCTTTCGAACTGCCAGTATTTTTTGCGCACTTCGCGGAAGTAGGCGTTGATTTCCTGAATCGCCACAAGGTCAAGGCCGGTATCGTATTCGGTGCCTCGCAGGGCAGCCACAATGCTCTCGGTAGAGGAGTGGCTGGCGCCTTCGCCGAAGGCGGAGACGCAGGTGTCCAATATGGTTGCACCGGCTTCGACGGCCTTCAGGAAGCTCATTGCCGACAACCCGGAGGTGGCGTGACTGTGCAAGTGAATTGGAATATTGATTTCGGCGCGCAGGGCTTTCACCAGGTCTGCAGTCGTGTAGGGCGTGAGCAGGCCTGCCATGTCCTTGATTGCGAGCGTATCGCAACCCATACCCTCAAGCTCTTTCGCCAAGCGGACAAAGTGAGAGATGTCATGCACCGGGCTGGTCGTATAGCTGATGCAGCCTTCGGCATGCTTGCCGACTTTCTTCACCTCTTCGATGGAAGTGCGCAAGTTGCGCAGATCGTTCATCGCATCGAAGATACGGAAGACGTCTACGCCGTTATTGGCTGATTTGCCGACGAAAGCGCGCACAACATCATCGGAGTAATGCCGGTAGCCGAGCAGATTCTGGCCACGCAGCAGCATCTGAATGCGGCTGTTGGGCAGTGCCTTGCGCAGTTTCTTGAGGCGCTCCCATGGGTCCTCTTTCAAATAACGCACGCAGGAGTCGAAAGTGGCACCACCCCAAGCCTCAAGTGACCAGAAACCGATCGAGTCCAGCTTGGAGCATATCGGGAGCATGTCGTCCGTGCGCAAGCGCGTGGCGATCAAGGACTGATGCCCGTCGCGCAAAACTAATTCTGAAACAAATACTTTCGCCATAATATTAACTTACCAGTTTAAGTTTTAAATCAAATGCCTTCGTGCGCAGCGATGGCAGCCGAAATTGCGGCCGCGATCAATTCGGGCGGCAACTCGGTTTCGTAGTTAATCAGTTCGGGATGTGCCTCGACAAAGCTCGTGTCGAAATTCGCTCCCCTGAAATCCGGATGCTTGAGGATTTCCTGATAATAAGGAATCGTAGTCTTGACTCCATAGACCACCATGTCGTTCAGTGCGCGGCGACCGCGTTCGACTACGCCTTCCCAGGTCAGAGCCCAGACGGTCAGCTTGGCGCACATCGAATCGTAATAGGGTGGAATGACATAACCGCTATACATCGCCGCATCGACGCGCACGCCGGGGCCGCCTGGCGCATAGTAGCGCGTAATCTTGCCAAAGCTGGGCAAAAACCCGTTTTTCGGGTCTTCAGCGTTGATACGGAACTCCATCGCATAGCCGCGGAATTTGACGTCGTCCTGCTGATATTGCAGCTTGAGACCATCCGCAATGCGAATCTGCTCCTGCACAATGTCGATCCCGGTAATGCTTTCCGTCACAGTGTGCTCAACCTGCAAGCGCGTGTTCATTTCCATGAAGTAGAAGTTGTTGTCCTGGTCCAGCAGGAACTCCACGGTACCGGCGTTTTTGTAGGAAACCGCTTTAGCCGCTTTTACCGCCAGCTTGCCGATATATTCGCGCTGCGCCTGCGATAATTGCGGCGACGGAGCGATTTCAATCAGCTTCTGGTTGCGGCGCTGGATGGAACAGTCGCGCTCGAACAGGTGAATCGCATTGCCGTGACCGTCCGCCAGAATCTGTACTTCAATATGGCGCGGGTTGACTACGCATTTTTCCAGAAATACCTCGGGCTTGCCGAAGGCCTTGCTGGCCTCTGAAATCACGCGCTCGTAATTGCCGAGCAATTCCTTTTCATTATTGCAGCGGCGAATACCACGCCCGCCGCCGCCATTGGTGGCCTTGAGCATGATCGGATAACCGATTTTTTTGGCCAGCGCTACGGCCTCCTCAAGGTTTTCAAGATTGCCGTTGCTGCCGGGAACACAGGGTATGCCGGCGGCGATCATGGCATTGCGAGCCTGAATCTTGTCGCCCATCTGGCGGATGACACTGGCATTGGGGCCGATGAACTTGATGCCGCGGCGCGCGCAGATTTCCGCCAGTTCGGGGTTCTCCGAGAGAAAGCCGTAGCCGGGGTGCAGGGCGTCGCAACCCGACGCTACGGCCAGATTGACTATATTGTGCGCATTCAGATAGCCGACAACCGGGTCCGAGCCGATGTTATAGGCTTCGTCCGCCTTTTTGACGTGCAAGGCGTGGCGATCCGCATCGGTATAGATTGCCACCGACTCGATACCCATTTCCGAGCAGGCGCGGACAATCCGAACCGCGATTTCGCCACGATTGGCAACGAGGATTTTTTTGATCACGAGAGGCCCGATTTTTGACACAAAAACCGGCTGATTGTAACATGCGCGGCTTATGACTTACCAGACCAGTATTGACGGGCTAGACTTTGCGAGAAAATCTCTCGAGATTCATGATACAATCGCGGTCTTCGATTTTTCCAGACTGAAAGATCTGCTATTTTCGCCTGACGGCGAAGTGCAGTTTCGATTAGCAGGAGGTCGTGACGCGCAAGGTCAGTCGCAACTCGAATTGCACGTGCAAGGCCACTTCAACCTGGCCTGCCAGAGGTGCCTTGGAGCGATGGCATTTGATCTTGATGCAACCACGCGTTTTTTGTTGGTGCCGGATGAAAGCAGGCTGCCGGCGCCAGAGGATGAGCGCGATGATGTTGATTACATCGTTGCGGATGCCCCGATTGATGTGCTGGAACTGATTGAAGACGAAGTGTTGCTGGGCTTGCCCTTGGCGCCCGCGCATGACGATGTGAATTGCAGCGACGCCCTTTCGGCGGCGAAAGAACAAAAAGAAAGTCCCTTCAAGGTGTTGCAGGGACTCAAATTAAACAAAGATTGAGTAGTTTTATTTTTAGGAGCAAGTAAATGGCCGTCCAACAGAACAAGAAGTCGCCGTCGAAGCGCGGTATGCATCGTTCGCACGACTTTCTGACCAACCCGCCTCTGGCAGTAGAGCCGACCACCGGCGAAGTGCATCTGCGTCATCACGTGAGCCCCAGCGGCTACTATCGTGGCCGCAAGGTGCTGCCTTCCAAGGGCGAGTAAGTTTAGATAGTGAAAACAGACGCGCCGTCTCGTCATTGAGGCGGCGCTTTGTTTATGGACATTACCGTTGCAATTGACGCCATGGGTGGCGATCATGGCCCCCATGTCACCGTACCTGCTGCGCTGCATGCGCTCAAGCAGGATAACGAAATCAATATCGTCCTGGTCGGGCTCACCGACGTCATAGAGGCCGAGCTGCGCGCCCATGGCGCCAAGGTCGGCCCGCGCCTGCGCATTCATCATGCCAGCGAAGTGGTTGCCATGGACGAATCCCCTCAAAGCGCCTTGCGCGGCAAAAAGGATTCCTCGATGCGCGTGGCCATTAACTTGGTCAAGAGCGGAGAGGCGGGCGCCTGCGTCAGTGCGGGGAATACCGGTGCGCTGATGGCAATCGCCCGATTCGTACTAAAAACCCTGCCTGGTATTGATCGTCCAGCCATTGCATCGACATTGCCGACGCAAAAAGGGCAGATCTATATGCTCGACCTCGGCGCAAACGCCGATTGCACGGCGGAGCATCTCCTTCAATTCGCGATCATGGGAGCGATGCTCGTGTCCTGCGTGGAGCATAAGGAGCGTCCGACGGTAGGCCTGCTGAATATCGGCTCCGAAGACATCAAGGGTAATGAGGTGGTGAAGCAGGCCGGCGAGTTGCTGCGCGCAAGCCACCTAAATTTCTACGGCAATGTCGAAGGCAACGATATCTATAAGGGCACGACGGATCTCGTCGTTTGTGATGGTTTTGTCGGCAATGTTGCGCTCAAGACCTCCGAGGGGCTGGCGCAAATGATCCGGCAGTTTCTTACCGTTGAGTTCAAGCGCAACATCTTTACCAAGATAGCTGCGCTGTTCGCAATGCCTGTCCTCAATGCCTTCAAGCGCCGCCTCGACCCTCGCCGCTACAATGGTGCGAGCCTGCTCGGTTTGCGGGGCATTGTTGTGAAGAGCCACGGCGGGGCTGACAGCTTTGCCTTCCAGCATGCCATCGACACCGCCATAGAAGAGGCCCGCAGCGGAATTTTGCGCCGCATCAGCGACCAGCTTGCGATTGAACACGTGCAACCGACTTTACAGAAAAAGATACCTGCATGACCTATTCCCGCATTGCAGGGACCGGCAGCTACCTGCCGAACAAAGTGCTTACCAATGCCGATCTTGAGCGCATGGTCGAAACGACTGACGATTGGATTGTCTCCCGTACCGGCATTCGCGAACGACACATTGCCGCCGAAGATGAATTTACCAGCGATCTCGCCTTGAAGGCTTCGCTCCTGGCGATCGAGGCTGCCGGCGTCACGCCTCAGGATATAGACCTGATTATCGTGGCTACGACGACACCGGATCGTATTTTTCCCAGCACAGCGTGCCTGTTGCAGGGTAAGCTAGGCGTCGCAGGCTGTCCTGCATTCGATATCCAGGCGGTATGCAGCGGTTTTATTTATGCATTAACGACGGCCGATCAGTTCATCCAAAGCGGTGCAGCGAAGTGTGCGCTGGTCGTCGGTGCCGAAACGATTTCCCGTATCACTGACTGGAGCGACCGCAGCAATTGCATCCTATGGGGCGATGGTGCGGGCGCTGTCATCCTGCAGGCAAGCGAAGAGGCCGGCATCATTTCTACCCACCTGCACGCGGACGGCAGCTATGCCAGCCTTTTGCACGTGACGGGCGGTGCGCTGCATCAGAACAGCAAGCCCACCATCCAGATGGAAGGCAACGCTGTTTTCAAGATGGCAGTCAACACGCTGGACGCCATCGTCGATGAAACGCTCGATGCCAACGGCATGGGCAAACATCACGTCGACTGGCTTGTTCCCCACCAGGCAAACATCCGCATCATCCAGGCCACCGCAAAAAAGCTCGGCATGGGCATGGAACGCGTGGTGGTCACTGTGGACAAACATGGCAATACCTCGGCTGCCTCGATTCCGCTGGCGCTTGACGTCGCGGTGCGTGACGGTCGTATCCAGCGAGGCGAAACCGTTCTGATGGAAGCGTTCGGCGGCGGCTTCACCTGGGGTTCCGTTTTACTCAAGTACTAGAGACCAAATTCACATGAAATTCGCATTCCTTTTTCCCGGCCAGGGCTCACAATCGGTCGGCATGATGCAGGGTTTCGGCGATCAGCCGGTCATTCGCAATACATTTACCGAAGCTTCCGACGTGCTCGGGCAGGATCTGTGGCGCATGGTTACGGAGCCGAACGAAGAACTTAACCAGACTGCCAATACGCAGCCGCTGATGTTGACGGCCGGTGTCGCTGTATGGCGCGCATGGCTCGAGACAGGCTCTGCGCAGCCATCACTAATGGCGGGACATAGCTTGGGAGAATATACGGCCCTGGTTGCAGCAGGTGCACTGGAATTCTCAGCCGCATTGCCTTTGGTGCGGTATCGTGCCGAAGCAATGCAAGGCGCGGTGGCTGAAGGGATTGGCGCCATGGCCGCCATTCTCGGTTTGGATGATGACACGGTTCGCGCCGTCTGCAGCGAAGGCGCGCAAGGCGAAGTACTGGAAGCGGTTAATTTCAATTCGCCAGGCCAGGTTGTGATCGCCGGTCACAAATCCGCTGTGGAGCGAGGCATGGAGGCGGCGAAGGCCAAGGGTGCGAAGCGTGCATTGATTCTGCCGGTAAGCGTGCCATCCCATTGCGCATTGATGAAGCCGGCTGCCGATAAACTCGCGGCTTACCTGGACGATGTTGCGGTCAGCGCTCCCCGCATACCCGTATTACACAATGCCGACGTTGCTGCATACTCCGATGCGGCCAGCATCAAGGATGCCTTGGTGCGTCAGCTTTATAGCCCGGTACGTTGGGTGGAAACCATACAGGCTATTGCTACACAAGGTGTCGCACATGCGGCCGAGTGCGGCCCTGGTAAAGTGCTTGCAGGCCTGAACAAGCGCATCGCTTCTGACATGACCTGCTTCGCATTGACTGGCGTAGAAGCCGTCGCTGAAGCCAAAAACCAACTGAACGGATAAAGAGGGAATCATGCAAGGTCAAGTTGCTCTTGTCACCGGCGCCAGCCGCGGTATTGGTGCCGCCATTGCCAAAACCCTGGGCAAGCAGGGTGCGACCGTCATCGGTACTGCCACTACGCAAAATGGCGCCGATCAAATCACCGCTTCGCTGCAGCAAGCTGGTGTCAAGGGTGCCGGTATGGCCCTGGACGTCAACGATGCGGCTCAAGTCGAGGCTGTATTGAAGGAAATCTCCGATAAATTCGGCGAGATCGCAATTCTGGTCAATAATGCCGGTGTGACGCGAGACACCCTGCTGATGCGTATGAAGGAGGAAGATTGGGATATGGTGATGTCAACCAATCTCAAGTCAGTGTTCCGCCTCTCGCAAGCCGTGTTGCGTCCTATGATGAAGGCGCGCTATGGCCGCATCATCAGTATCTCTTCTGTTGTCGGCCACTCGGGTAATGCAGGCCAGACGAATTATTCCGCTGCCAAGGCAGGTATGACCGGTTTTACCAAGTCGCTGGCGCAGGAGGTCGGCAGTCGTGGAATCACGGTCAACTGCGTTGCACCGGGCTTTATCGATACCGACATGACGCGCGAGTTGCCCGAAGAGCAGCGCAATCGCCTGCTGCAGCAAATCCCGCTGGGCCGTCTCGGCCAAGTGGACGACATCGCAGCAGCAGTGGCTTTTCTGGCATCGCCTGCTGCCGGCTATATCTCTGGTGAAACACTGCATGTCAACGGTGGTATGTACATGGCGTAAGCCATTCGGGAGCGGTGATGTTGCTGCCGCTTTTTTGAATTCCTCGGGAGATTTGCTAGAATAGCCCGAGATTTTTTGCTGTAATCATTAGACCAAGGGGAAACAAATGTCCGATATTGAACAACGTGTCAAAAAGATCGTTGCCGAACAACTGGGTGCCAACGAAGCTGATGTGAAAAACGCATCTTCCTTCGTGGACGACCTCGGTGCCGATTCTCTCGATACCGTCGAGCTGGTCATGGCGCTGGAAGAAGAATTCGGCTGCGAAATTCCTGATGAAGATGCTGAAAAGATCACCACCGTCCAACAGGCGATCGACTACGTCAACACCAACGTCAAGTAAGTAATACCACTTCTCTTTCTTTTCTCGGAGTTGCCTTGTCCAAACGTAAGGTAGTCGTTACCGGCTTGGGAATCATTTCGCCTGTCGGTAACAGCGTGGCGGAAGCCTGGTCCAATATTGTTGCCGGTAAGTCCGGCATCACCAATATCACTAAATTTGACGCTTCCGCATTTGCTTCGCAAGTTGCGGGCGAGGTCAAAGGTTTTGATGTGGGTCAATATCTTTCGCCGAAAGAAGCGCGACGGATGGATACGTTCATCCAGTTTGGCCTTGCGGCAGGAATACAGGCAGTCCGGGATGCGGGATTGGAAGTTACCGATGAGAACGCCGAACGTATCGGCGTCAGCATCGGCTCCGGCATCGGCGGTCTTCAGTTGATCGAAGATACCGACAAAGTCTACCAGGAAGCTGGGCCTCGCAAGATTTCGCCGTTCTTCATTCCCGGTACGATCATCAACATGATCTCCGGCAACTTGTCGATCATGTATGGATTCAAAGGCCCCAACATTGCCATTGTCACTGCATGCACCACTGCTACGCATGCGATTGGCGATGCTGCGCGGCTGATCGAGTACGGCGATGCCGATGTCATGGTGGCAGGCGGTGCCGAGGCAGCGATCACCCAGCTTGGCGTCGGCGGCTTTGCTGCAGCACGTGCGCTATCGACCCGCAACGATGACCCAGCGACCGCCAGCCGGCCGTGGGACATGGATCGCGACGGTTTTGTGATCGGCGAAGGGGCCGGCGTGCTGGTCCTGGAAGAGTATGAGCATGCCAAGCGTCGCGGTGCCAAGATTTATTGCGAGCTTGCTGGTTTCGGCATGAGTGCCGATGCCTACCACATGACTTCGCCTAGCGAAAGCGGCGAAGGTGCCGCGCGTTGCATGCGTAATGCCTTGAGGAATGCAGGCATTAACGCGGATGAAGTCGATTACGTCAATGCCCATGGCACTTCTACACCGGCGGGCGACGTGGCTGAAACCCAAGCGGTAAAAGGTTATTTCGGCGACCGTGCCAACAAGATTGCCGTCAGCTCGACAAAGTCGATGACTGGCCATTTGCTGGGAGCAGCCGGCGGGATCGAGGCCGTATTCTCGGCATTGGCTATACAAGACCAGATCGCGCCGCCCACGATTAACATCTTTAATCAGGACCCTCGCTGCGACCTGGACTTTGTTCCGAATGTTGCACGAAATATGAAAATCGATGTGGCTATTTCTAATTCGTTCGGCTTTGGCGGGACGAACGGAACGGTAGTTTTCCGCAAGCTATAAAACGACAAGGGTATCCTTGATACCCTGTTTATGCACACCTGCGGGGCGCCTGCGCCTGATTTCAGGCCAATTTACAACCAAAACACTGCGGAATAGCAACATATTGAATTAAAAGGGATTTAATATGTGCGCAAAATTTATCCAGCAAAAAAAAACTCAATGGGGATTGATAGTTAGCTGTTCTATCCGTAACCAGTCCACAGATTTATCCACAGCTTTTGTGGAGTGCTTACAGGCCTGTACTTCTGGGCGATTATTTACAGGATAGCGGCGTATTCCCTATGCATATCCAGTACCTTGTCAATGGTAAATCCGATGGATGCCTGACACCGCTCGATCGCGGATTTACATATGGCGATGGTGTATTCCGCACAATGCAAGTACTGCAGGGCCGCGCTGTGTCCTGGCGGCGGCATTATCGAAAGCTCAGTGACGACTGCAATGCCTTGGGTATCGTTTGTCCAGCCGAAGATATCCTGCTTTCCGATATCGCGCATTTATGTAGCGATAATGCTGATTGCGTCATCAAGATCGTCGTGACTCGCGGCGAAAGTACCCGGGGTTATGCCGTGCCGCCATTGGCGCAGCCGACCCGAATTGTCAGCCGTTCCGCTTTCCCTTCCTATCCTTCGCAAAATGCTACCCACGGCGTTAATCTGCATCTTTGTCGCTTGCGGCTTTCATCGCAGCCCCTTTTGGCCGGCATCAAGCATTTAAACCGGCTGGAGAATGTGATGGCCCGCATGGAGTGGAATGATCCTGAGCTTGCCGATGGCCTGTTGCAGGATCAATCCGATAACGTGATCGAGTGCACCATGAGCAATCTCTTCGTGCAGCATGGCAATCGCTTGATGACGCCCGATCTGGGGCAATGTGGAGTAGCCGGTGTGACGCGGGAATGCATCATGGAGGCGGCTGCGAAAATAGGATACGAAGTGTCGATAGCAAATTTCAAACTCGATGTATTGTTGGCAGCGGATGAGGTCATTATCTGCAATAGCCTCATCGGCATCTGGCAGGTACGCCAGTTGGGAGAGCGCAGATGGCCGGCAGGGTTGCTGGTGGGGAAATTACGGCCTTTGTTGATTGAATAGGTTCTGAATGCGTTTTCTTAATAAGTTACTCGTGCTTGTCCTGATCGCCATCGTTGCACTGGCGGGATGGGTCATCTACTTTGCAAAGCAGCCGATCACTCTGCCTGCGGCTTCGCAAGACCTTGTGTTAAAACATGGTTCCAGTCTGCGCGGAATTGCGCTGCAAATGGTGAGAGAAGGTGTATTGGCTGAGCCCTGGACGTTCATGCTGCTGGTACGTGCACAGGGTCTGGCCGGCGAAATCAAGGCCGGCAACTACGAGTTGCACGCAGGCATGACCAATTACGACCTGTTTCTGATGATTACCGATGGCATCACCAGCCAGCGCAGCATCACCTTCATCGAAGGGTGGACGTTCAGGCAGATGCGCGAAGCATTGAACCGGCATGAAGATATCCGGCATTTATCCATACCCATGACGGATGATGAAATCCTCAGGCAGATCGGCGCAACCGAAAGAGTGGCCGAGGGCCTGTTTTTCCCCGACAGCTATTTCTTCGATAGCGGCATGAGCGACCTCGACATCCTCAAGCGTGCTTATGAAACGATGCAGCGCAAGCTTGCCAAGGCTTGGGAAACAAGGGCGCCAGGCTTGCCTTATCGCACTCTTTACGATGCCTTGATCATGGCATCTATCGTGGAGAAGGAAACCGGCCGCGCCAGCGAGCGTCCGATGATTGCCAGCGTCTTCCTGAATCGTCTCAAGCTGGGCATGCGCCTGCAAACCGATCCAACCGTCATTTATGGCATGGGCGAAAATTTCGATGGCAATCTGCGTAAGCGCGATTTGCTGTCGGATGGCGAATACAATACCTATACGCGAGCAGGCTTGCCGCCAACGCCGATTGCCATGCCTGGCATGGCCGCCATCGAGGCCGCCCTGCATCCCGCACAAAGCAAGGCCTTGTATTTCGTGGGCAAGGGGGATGGCAGCCATGCGTTCTCCGCGACGCTCAATGAACATAACCGTGCGGTGCATCGTTATCAATTGGGAAGAAATTAAGCGTGACTCCTGGAAAATTCATTACTCTCGAAGGCGTGGATGGCGCAGGAAAAAGTACGCACATACCCAAGATCGCTCAATTGCTTCAGGCGCGCGGCAAGCAGGTATTGTTGACGCGCGAACCCGGCGGCACGCCCTTGGGTGAAAAATTGCGCGAGCTGCTGTTGCATGAGAGCATGCACCCCGAAACCGAGTCGCTGCTCATGTTCGCCGCCCGTCGCGAACACATCGAGCAAGTCATTCGTCCCGCATTGGAGCGGGGCGCTTACGTCATTTCAGATCGTTTTACCGATGCCAGCTTCGCGTATCAGTGTGGCGGCCGCGGAGTTTCCGCGGACAAGATCGGTCAGCTTGAACAATGGGTGCAAGGGGATTTCCAACCCGACCTCACGCTACTGTTCGACGTGCCGGTTGCCGTCAGTACACAACGTTTGGCAGGTGCGCGCAACCCGGACCGTTTCGAGCAGGAGAATGCCGATTTTTTCGAGCGGATTCGTGAAGCTTACCTGGCGCGAGCGAATCAATTTTCGCAAAGATTCTGCGTGATTGACTCCGGACAAACCATTCCGAATATTCATGCAGAGCTTGAATATATACTCTCAGCAATATGATTAAATGAATATTTATTCGTGGCAAAAAGATCTCTGGCTGCAAATGACCAGTACGCGCGGCCGTATGGCGCATGCCATTTTGCTGCAGGGCAGAATGGGAATCGGCAAACAGGATTTTGCTGTCGCCCTGGCCAGATCGCTGCTGTGCGATCAACCGCTGCCGGATGCTCATGCTTGCGGTGTGTGCAATAGTTGCAACTGGTACACGCAAGGCAATCATCCTGACTTGCGCATTCTCGAGCCTGAAGAGACTGCTGGCAATGGCGCCGATGAGGACGGAGCGGAAAGCAAGACGTCCAAAAAGTCTCAGGTGATCTCAGTCGATCAGGTACGCGATCTGACGGAGTTTCTAGGCCTCTCCAGCCATCGCGCCGGCTTGCGCATTGTGCTATTGCATCCTGCTGAAGCGCTTAATGCCGCATCGGCAAACGCCTTGCTCAAGATGCTGGAGGAACCACCTCCCGACGTCCTTTTCCTGCTGGTTACGCATAATCCGCAACGATTGCTGCCGACGATACGCAGCCGTTGCCACAAGATCGATATGCCGTTTCCCGAACGCAAGCTGGCCGAGGAATGGCTTGCCGGACAAGGCATCAATCAGCCTGAATCGCGACTTGCGTATGTGGGCGGCGCACCCTTGCTGGCGCTCAAGGTTGAGGAGGGTGCAGAGAAACGGCTTGCCGAATTGCATAGAGAACTGCATCGCGGCTCTCGGATGGATCCGTTTGCCGCCGCGGCATTCTGTATCAAGGAAGGCATCACGTACACAGTCGAGGCGCTTCAGAAGTGGACGCACGACTTGCTGAGTGCGCGACTCACGGGAGAAGTCCGTTATCACGCGCTTCAGACGGCATCTTTGCAAGACCTGGCCAAAGGGGTAGACTTGCCGAAATTGCTGGATTTTCAGCGGCTTCTTAATGAGGCGCGCCGGAGTTCGCAGCATCCGCTCAACGCCGAGCTGCAAGTGGAAAGCCTGATGATTCAGTACACTCAATTGTTTGCGACACCCACTCAACTGTCTATATCGTGAGCGAAGAAATTTCCGATCAAAAGTCTGTTGCCAGCATACCCAAGCCCGGGGTGCTTTCCTTGGCCATCAAGGAAAAAGCAGCGTTGTATGCTGCTTACATGCCGTTCATCAAGGGCGGCGGGTTGTTCATTCCTACCAACAAGACCTACAAGCTGGGCGAAGAGGTCTTCATGTTGCTCAGCTTGCTGGACGATCCGAACAAGCTCAAGGTGGTAGGCAATGTGGCCTGGATTACACCGGTAACGCAGGGCGGACGCCCGCAGGGTATCGGCGTGCAGTTCAACTCCCAGGACGGCGGTACCGAAGCGCGCAACAAGATTGAAGCTTTGCTGGGTGGGGTGCTGAAGTCGTCGCGCCCGACCCATACCATGTAGTTCAACGTATTTTCTTATTCAGCTCTCACGCCATGTTGGTGGATTCACACTGTCATATCAATTTTCCAGACCTTGCCGCGAATCTGCCTGCCGTGCTGCAGGCCATGCGCGACAATGGCGTCGGCCATGCCATGTGCATAGGCGTGACGCTGGAGAAATTTCCCGAAGTGCTGGCAATTGCCGAGGCACATGACAATATTTACGCGACGGTTGGCATCCATCCCGATTCGGAAAATGTGCAGGAAGCCACGCTGGAACAATTGATTGCACTTGCCGACCACCCCAAGGTCGTCGGTATCGGTGAAACCGGGCTGGATTATTTCCGCCTTACCGGCGATCTGGAATGGCAACGCAAACGCTTCCGTACACACATCCGTGCCGCCATCGCCTCAGGTAAGCCGCTGATCATTCATACCCGCAACGCCGCGGAAGACACGATACGCATCATGCGTGAAGAGGGTGCCGAACGCATCGGCGGCGTGATGCACTGCTTTACCGAGTCCCAGGAAGTGGCCGAACAGGCGATGGAGCTTGGTTTCTACATCTCAATGTCGGGTATCGTCACTTTCAAGAATGCCGTTGCATTGAAAGAGGTTGCCAAAAGCATTCCGCTGGACCGCATGCTGGTCGAAACCGATTCGCCTTATCTGGCGCCGATTCCTTATCGCGGCAAGACCAACCAGCCGGCTTACGTGCGCTACGTGGCTGAACATGTCGCGGAGTTGCGCGGCATTTCCCTTGAAGAAGTCGCCGCAGCAACCACGCAGAATTTCTTTCGCTTGTTCAAGCAGGCGCAGCCATGCAGCTGACGCTGCTTGGCGTCGGATCGAGCGCGGGCACGCCGGTGATCGGCTGCGAATGCAAGACCTGTACTTCCAGCGATCCACGCAACAAGCGCACACGTTGTTCCTCCGCCGTGACCTTGTCTACTGGCGAAGTCATCCTCATCGATACCGGGCCGGACTTGCGGCAGCAGGCTTTGCGCGAGCAAATGCGTCGCGTCGATGCCGTGCTGTATACCCATACGCATGCTGACCACCTGAATGGTATCGATGACTTGCGCAGCTTTTGCCAGCTGAACAGGCGTCAGATACCGCTGTATGGCAGCCTCGACCACATGAGTCATATCAGCGCGCGCTTTGGCTATACCTTGCGCGAACCGAGCGATTATTGGGATCTGCCGGTGCTTGGCACCAATCAGGTGGATGCACCCTTTAAACTGTTCGGCATGGAAATCATCCCGATCCCGGCACATCATGGACGGGCCAATGTATTTGGTTACCGCATCGGGAAGTTTGCTTATCTCACGGATGTTTCCGAAATCCCGGAATCGTCGCTCGGCCTGCTGGCTGGACTGGATGTGCTGCTGCTCGATTGCCTGCGCCACAAGCCGCATCATACGCATATCAACCTGGAACAGAGCCTGGCCTATGCTGCTCGCATTGGCGCTGCCAGTACCTATCTGATTCACATGACGCATGAACTTGAATACAACGAAGTCAGCCAAACACTACCCTCGAACGTTTACATGGGGTACGACGGCTTGCAGCTCGAGATTGACGATGGCTGCAAGCTTGATGCAGAAGTGCGATAATTCAACCCGCTCCCGATACGCATAAGGAATCTCGATGTACATCAACAAACTGATTGCCACCTGCCTGACCACCGCCATGCTGTTCGCAGCGCCTGCGTGGGCAGAGTCCAAACCCAAGAGCAAAACCTATGATGAAGAAACTTTCATCCGGCTCTTGAGCAACAAGTCCAAGAAGCAGGTGACAGACATTCTCGGCGAACCCGCCAGGAAACAGCTTTCGATCAAGCCGACCAACGCCGAAGGCGTGATCGGCAAGCCGCTCGACAAGACCAGCAAGCCGGTCAATGTCGAGATGTGGTATTACAGCAATATCGTCCGTTACGATGACAAACGCACATACAAGAGCACCGAACTGACCTTCGTAAATGGAAGATGTAGCAACATGGCATTCTTTAATCAGTAATCGCCATCAACGCAGACCAAAAGGGGCTTCGGCCCCTTTTTTATTGCCTGTCATACCATGCTCGCGCATGAGCAAGGAAACCTTTGCGCCCGGCAGAGGGTCTTCTACTTGTAAGCGTTTATTCCTCGCCCGTTTCAATTCGAAAAAATTCATCCGACCACGCAGAGCCAGACAGGGAGCAATGCATGTTTGAGGACGACCCGCTATGGTACAAAGATGCCATCATTTACGAACTGCACGTCAAAGCCTTTTATGACAGCAACAACGATGGCGTCGGTGATTTTCGCGGCCTGATCGACAAGCTCGATTACTTGCAGGACCTTGGCGTCAATACGTTGTGGCTACTGCCGTTCTATCCCTCGCCGTTGCGTGACGACGGCTACGATATCTCCGATTACCGCAACATTCATCCCGATTACGGCTCCATGGCCGACTTTCGGCAGTTTGTGCGCGAGGCCCATCAGCGCGGACTCAAGGTGATCACCGAACTGGTCATCAACCATACCTCCGACCAGCACCCCTGGTTCCAGGCGGCGCGTAATGCACCGCCGAAGTCGATGAAGCGTAATTACTATGTGTGGAGCGACGACAACAAGAAATTCCCGGAAACTCGCATCATCTTCACCGATACCGAAAAGTCCAATTGGGCCTGGGACGATACGGCCAAGGCTTACTACTGGCATCGATTCTTTTCGCATCAACCCGATCTCAACCACAACAACCCGCATGTGATGAAAGCCATCATGCGCGTCATGCGCTACTGGTTCGATGCCGGGGTGGATGGGGTACGGCTGGATGCGGTGCCCTATCTGTGCGTGCGCGAGGGGACGAATAACGAAAACCTGCCCGAGACGCATGCCGTGATCAAATACATGCGGGCCGCGCTGGACAAGCACTACAAGAACCGCATGTTCCTCGCTGAAGCCAACCAGTGGCCAGAAGACGTGCGCGATTATTTCGGTGATGGCGATGAATGCCACATGGCGTATCACTTCCCGCTGATGCCGCGCATGTACATGGCCATCGCCCAGGAAGACCGTCACCCCATCGTCGAGATCATGCAGCAGACGCCGGACAT
>DATHWE010000054.1:0-13638 GCA_035460905.1 Methylophilaceae bacterium
AGGTGCGTGACAAAAATTTCCGGGGAGCTTTTCAGCTTCTTGAGTTCCTCGAACAATAACGACGGATAAAGATGATGCGAGAGCTGGGCAAGTGCAGCTTCGCCATTTCCGAATGCGGTTTCGATAATCAGGTATTTAAGATTCTCGATGCGGTTGAGCGCTTCCCAAAGCGGATCACAGCTTGTCGTGTCGCCGGTAAATACCAGACTCGCCCGGCCGCTGTCGAGTTGAAAGCCGACTGCCGGGACCGTGTGATTGGCGGGAACCGGCGTTATCTTGCGACCATCGAGATCGACGGTTTCACCGAGCCGGATTTCCTGATGCCTGAGAAAAGGATCCACTTCGTTCGGGATAACGCTGAAATCCGGCCAGATTTTCCAGTTGAAGATATGGTCCTTGAGTATCTGCCAGGTTTCCCTGGTGGCATGGACGGTAATGTGCTTTTCGCGCATGCCGATGACGGTATCCACCAGCAGAGGGATACAGGCGATGTGATCGAGATGCGAGTGCGTTACGAAGATGTGATCGATAGCCATCATGGCTTCGATGGAAAGATCGGCGACACCGGTGCCGGCGTCGATGAGGATGTCGTCATCAACAAGAATGGAGGTCGTGCGCAGATTACCGCCAATGCCCCCGCTGCAGCCCAATATACGGACCTGAATTGAATTATTGTTTTTCATTTTTATTTTGTTTTGAACGTAAACGCACCATCCCAGCCAGCGCCCGGCGGGTACTCGCGGAAATAAGCGATACGTTTTGTATATAAGTCATAGAGATATCGTTCAGGATAGCGTTGCTTCAAGATACTGAACTTCTCCTCGGCGGAACTCCACTGTTGCGCACGATATAATGCCAGCGCCTCGCCGTAAAGCGCGAGTTCCTCCATGATCTGCTCATTGTCTTCCCCCACCGGGCAAATAGGTTCGTAAATCCCGACAGGCTTGTCCTTGCCTTTGACGCGCACCAGGTCCAGGTCACGGAACACGAAATCGGGTACAGCCGTCCGGGTGAATTCGCTGACGATAATTTTTACACCATACTCCTTTGTCAGCCCTTCCAGGCGCGACCCGAGATTCACGGCATCGCCCATCACCGTGTAGGCCATACGAAATTCGGAGCCCATGTTGCCTACCGTCATCGGTCCGGTATTGAGTCCGATGCCGATATTGATCGTCGGCCACCCTTTGGCCCTGAACTGTTCCTGCAAAACAGAGAGGCTTTCAAGCATGCCGAGTGCAGTCTGCAAGGCATGCCGGGCATGCTGCTCGTCATGCAAAGGTGCGCCCCAGAAGGCCATGATCGCATCGCCCATGTATTTATCGATGGTGCCACGATGCTGGTGGATGACGTGCGTCATGGGCGTCAGGTACTCGTTCATCAGTTGCGTGAGCTGTTTGGGGTCCAGCCCCTCGGAAATATTTGTGAATCCTCGCACATCAGAAAATAGCACCGTCATTTCGCGGCTTTCGCCTTCTAGGCTGAAGGCTTCCGGGTCTTTCGCCATTTCGTCCACCAACTCCGGTGGGACGTATTGGCCGAAAAGACCGGCCAGCTGTCGCTTCCCGCGCGATTCGATGAAAAATCCATAGGACATGTTGAATACAAACAGAACCGCAACCAGCAGCAAGAGAGAAGCTATCGGCAAAACCTGATTAAGCTCCTGCCAGACATACAGGTTGAAAGCGACCATCAATGAAGTCACCGTAACCGTCACAACTGTCGCCCAGAGCGGACTCAGCGCCGGCAGCAACAGCGCCAGCAACAATCCTGCAAACAGCAAGAAAAGAAAGTCCGCACCAGCCGTGTACGCCGGATGCTGCTTGACATCCTGATCCAGAATGCCGGCAATCATGTTCGCATGAACTTCCACGCCGGGATATACGCTTTGCACGGGCGTTACGCGTAAATCCTTCAGGCCCGCCGCGGTTGTTCCAACCAGAACAATAGTGTCCTTGAGAATTTCTGGCGGAACCCTGCCTTGCAGAACATCTGACGCGGAAACATAAGGAAAACTGCCCTCCATGCCACGATAAGGGATCAGTGCTGCGGCATGTTGGTCGACCGGGATATGGCGGTTGCCGAGCTGCAACCATTCCAGTTCGGCATAACCGGCATCTTCGACAATTCCAAGCTGAACCGGTGCGTTCAATACCAGCCGAGCCATCGCAAGTGCAAGCGACTCGTAAACGGCACCATCATGCACTTCAATCAACGGCAGACGCCGGAACACTCCATCGTCATCCAGACGCGAGACACTGAAATACCCACCCCACGCAGTACTTTTCTGCAACTCGGGCAAATTCGCCGTGTATCCAGCGGCACCAGCCACGCCCAAACTGTCAACATCGACCCCTCCCTTTTCGAATAACGGTAGTGGAAGCAATCCAACGTTACCCGTGTTGCTCTGGACGTGCCGGAAATAATAGCCCAAGGCTACGCGACGGTTCTTCAGGCTCTCCGCAAACTTCCCGTCATAGTCGAGACGCGGCCGGATCTTGTTCAGCGCCGACTGAAACTCGTCATCCCGGCCAAGCTCGGTGCGTGCGATTTCCTCCAGGCTCTGCAAGCCCGAGCTTTGGTCCTGCTCGGCAAAGACTACGTCGAAACCGAGCGCATCAATGCCATATCGATCGAACAGCATATCGACCATGCGCGCAAGCTTGTCGCGGCTCCAGGGCCAATGCCCCTGTTCCTTCAGGCTTTTTTCATCGATGTCGACAATGACGATGCGCTTGTCCTGCGTATTCGGCATCGTCCAGTTGAGCCGGAGATCGTAGGCGTAATTTTCAAGACGTGCGGTGAAGTCGTAAGGCAGCGAGCCGATGGCATTCGCCAAGAAAACCAGCACGATCGCAAGGCTGAATACAATGCGGATGCGGTGACGTCGGAAAAATCCGTTGCTAGTCATTGGGCATGAAATGTCTATGAATTAAAAGCATTTTTCTTTCAAGCATATCGTATAAGCTTCAGATTTAACAGATGAGCGACGCGGGCATGGCAGAATGTTGTTTTCATATTCCATATAGATGGTCATGAGCGCATTGCAATCTCTCGAAATCTGTTCCGGTTCAACACCGGACGCAAGCATTATCTGGCTGCACGGCCTGGGTGCCGATGGCTATGATTTCGCCCCGGTCGTGGAAGCATTGCAGCCGATGCCCAATGTCAGGTTCATATTGCCGCATGCGCCTGCCATTGCGGTAACGATCAATGGCGGTTATGCCATGCCGGCCTGGTATGACATCTATGGCAGCGACATCGCGGATCAGCAGGACGAAACCGGCATTCAGAGATCGCAATCCCAGATCGAAGCCCTGATCACCCAGGAGAAAAGTCGCGGCATCGCGCCTAGCCGCATCATGCTTGCGGGATTCTCTCAAGGCGGGGCCATTGCGCTCCATACCGGCCTTCGCCATGGCGCAGCGCTGGCCGGAATCATCGCGTTATCGACCTATCTGCCGTTGCACGAAAAATTGCAGAACGAACGCAGCACTGAAAACGTACACATTCCGATATTCATGGCGCATGGCAAGTTCGATGACATCATTCCGTTGAAAACGGCCAGTGCTTCGAGAGCTTTCCTGGAAGGATTCGGATACGGTGTGGAATGGCATGAATACCCAATGCCGCACTCTGTTTGCAATGAGGAAATCGCCGCGATCCGCGATTTCATCCTGCGCGTCCTGCCATCACATTAAAGAATGGTAGCGCTTTCCGGCAATTGGACTTCGGCGCGTACCCAGTCGTCCTTTTGCTCGATGACGCGCCCGAGCCTGACCTGGCTATGGTGATGCTCGGTACGTAATTCGAATATCCCGCCTGCAATGAATTCGACGCGAGGCAACAGCAGCGTCGAGGGAATATCCTTCTCATCGTCCTTGGACAGGTAAAGTGCCGGGAAAGGCGGCTGGCCTTGCGTGGCCAGCGCCGAGGCAAGAAAAATGTCGGTCGGCAGAAAATCCTGAGGATGTGCGCTTTGGGAAAGATTTTTCAAGCGCACATACGCCGGTGTGTGACAAAACACTTCTATCCCTACATGCCGCATATTGTCGGGAAGCTGCTTGACACTGCGCACCACGCCGACGACCGGCATATCGGGATTCATTTCATAATCGAGCGCAATGATCCGGCCCGGACGAAGCCACAGGTTCAACTCGCCGCTCACTACGGCGCCAAACCCATACTTGCTTTCGTTGTTGATGGTCCATTTTTCGCCATTAACGCCGGGCAATACGATACTGCCAGCCTCGGATTCGGCTTCCGGCTTGGCTTCCGCATCCGGCAACGGGCGTGCATTCAGCTCGTCGTGCTGCAAAGGGCGACCGCGGCTATACAGTACATTCTTGACATGCTGGCAGACGTTCAGGACGCCATTGACCACTTCTGCGACTTTCGCCACATCGTCGCGCTCATCGGTCCTGCGTTGGCGACGATAAACATTGCGCGACCATTCAACCAGCATCTGCTCGATCAGCAGGCGGCAATCGGAGTAGCCGACATTCACCGGCAAGGTCAGGCCGGCCGGCATGCTGCTCTGGCGTACATATTGCGCCAGACGCTCGACTTGCAGCACGACCTTGTCGGTATCCCAATAGCGATAAGTCGACGCCGGCTCGAAATGGCGAATACGGCGTCCGCCGCGATCTTCTTCCAGGGCAACGAAGAACAAATGACGTTGCTCGGAATATTCCTTATCGAGCGACAGAATACCGCACCAGCCGGAAAGCCAGTCCGCGAGCATTTCAATCTCGCTTTTTAGCATGCTGGTGTGGTTCAGGGTATCCAGCATCAAGGCCTGCAGATAGCAGGACATCAATGACGTTTCGGGACTGTCCTGGTACCGCTTCAGTACGGTATTGACGCATCCCATGCTTTCGCCGATCTGATACAGGCCATGCAAGCGCGTCCAACCACCTTCGGCCATCGCTTGATAGCGCAGATAGCGCCATTTGGCCGCGCACCGCAGGCAATCGACCAGGTTCAGCAATAACTGGGGAACGTCTTTGGCAATCGGGGAATGGGCAAGACTATCGTCGTGCCGATCAAGGAAGGCCTGATAGGCGCGTTCGAGCACGTGATAATAGTTGTAGACGGACTGCCAAAGCCGCTCGTCGATTTCGTAAGGAAGTACCGGTGCGCTGACGTATTGTCTTGTGAGTGCAGCCACATTCTGTCGGGCGCGTTCGTCGATCCGGATCAGCGCTTGCAGCGCAGCAGAATTGTAGGGATTATCTTCTGCAACAAAATCTCGTAGCCGCTTCAGCACAATATCCTGCGCAATGAGATAATTATCTCGCGGAAGTTCATCAAGCCACCCTGTATTCAACAGTTCCTCCCCGTACGGCTTGATAACAGCTTGCAGCTTTCCAATCAGGTCCACCATGAGCCTCAAGATTATGTTGTCTTGTTTACAGCGACTATGACAGATTTCCAAAAAAAAAGCACCAAACGGACAATTGACCGAACGCGCCTATTTTGTTACGGTTCATCCCCTTCACAGGCCATCCTTCCATGAGCAAAAACACCCCGCCGAAAAGCTTTGAAAGTGCGCTCGCCGAACTTGAAACCCTTGTTTCCCAAATGGAATCCGGGCAACTCCCGTTGGAGCAATCTCTCGCAGCTTATAAACGCGGCGCCGAATTATTGCAGTATTGCCAGAAATCCCTGGCAGACGTCGAGCAGCAGGTACGGCTGCTGAATGAAGCCAACACCCTGCAACCTTATACCGATCGCGATGACTGATTTCCCTTCCTGGGCCTCACAGATACAGAGCCGCACGGAGTCCGTGCTGAGCGGCCTGCTGCCCTCTGCGGACGTCGCTCCGCAGCGTCTGCATACCGCCATGCGTTACGTTATTCTCGGCGGCGGTAAACGTGTTCGCCCATTGCTAGCCCATGCCGCCGGCGAACTGTTCGGCGCCCCCTCCGGGAAAGTCGATTACGCCGCAGCTTCCGTGGAACTGATCCATGCCTACTCTCTGGTGCATGACGATCTGCCCTGCATGGACGACGACGATCTGCGGCGCGGCAAACCCTCCTGCCACAAGCAATTCGATGAGGCGACTGCCTTGCTGGTGGGCGATGCCTTGCAAAGCCTGGCCTTCCAGACGCTTGCACAACCTGAGTTGTGCAAGGATGCGCAGCAGCAGATGAAAATGATCCATCTGCTGGCGATTGCCAGCGGTTCGCGCGGCATGGCGGGTGGGCAGGCCATCGACCTGGCCAGCGTCGGCATCAGTCTGACGCAGCAGGAACTGGAATTCATGCACATCCATAAGACCGGCGCCCTCATTCGCGCGGCTGTAATGCTTGGCGCTTATTGCGCGGAGACGCCGGAGGCTTCCAGGCTGCAGGCATTGGACCGTTATGCGAAATGCACCGGCCTTGCCTTCCAGGTCGTCGACGACATCCTGGATACCCAGGCGGATACGGCCACCCTGGGCAAGACTGCCGGCAAGGATGCCGAGCAGAACAAACCTACTTACGTCACCATTCTCGGGCTCACGCGCGCAAAGGAATTCGCACGGGAACTGCACGCCGACGCGCTGGACAGCATCGCTCCATTCGGCGAAGCCGGACAGCGCCTGACGCAACTCGCCGATTTCATTACGCAACGCTCTTTTTAAATGTATCCATTGCTCGAAACCATCGATTTTCCGGCTCAACTTCGTCAGCTGGAGCGTAAGCGTTTGCCGAAGCTGGCAGAAGAGCTGCGCGACTTCCTGATCAACAGCGTCTCCCAGACCGGCGGGCACCTGTCTTCCAATCTGGGCGTAGTCGAACTGACGATCGCGCTTCATTACGTGTTCAATACGCCCGAGGACAGGCTGGTGTGGGACGTCGGCCATCAGACCTACCCGCATAAAATCCTGACGGGCCGCCGCGCAGCGATGGCCGGCTTGCGCAAGGAAGGCGGCATTGCCGGCTTCCCACGCCGCGCCGAGAGCGAATACGATGCGTTCGGCGCCGGCCATTCCAGCACCTCGATCTCCGCCGCGCTGGGCATGGCCGTGGCGGCGCAACAGACCGGCTCCGACCGCCGCTCGGTCGCCATCATCGGCGATGGCGCGATGACTGCCGGCATGGCATTCGAGGCGCTGAACAATGCCGGCGCCATGGACGCCAACCTGTTGGTGATCCTCAACGACAACGACATGTCAATTTCGCCCAACGTCGGGGCGCTCAACAACTATCTGGCTCGCCTGCTTTCCGGCAAGCTGTACGACCGGATGCGCCGCGGCACGGAAAAAGTGCTCGGCGTAGCACCGCACATCCTGGAACTGGCCAAGCGCGCAGAAGAACACGTCAAGGGCATGGTCACGCCGAGCACGCTGTTCGAGGAATTCGGCTTCAATTACATCGGCCCCATCGACGGTCACGATCTGGACGCGCTGGTAGCGACCCTGTCCAATATCCGCAAACTCAAAGGCCCGCAATTCCTGCATGTTGTTACGCAAAAAGGCTACGGCTTCAAGCCGGCGGAGGAAAATCCCGGAAAATTCCACGGCGTAGGGAAATTCGACCCGTCAAATGGCGAATCCATCGTCAGCGGTGGCAAGAAAACCTATACGCAGGTTTTTGGCGAATGGCTAGTAGACATGGCCGCGCAGGACAAGCGACTGGTCGGCATTACTCCGGCGATGTGTGACGGTTCAGGACTCAACCAATTCCAGGAGCAATTCCCTGACCGTTATTTCGACGTCGGCATTGCCGAACAGCATGCGCTAACTTTTGCCGCGGGTCTGGCCTGCGACGGCAGCAAGCCGGTGGTGGCAATTTACTCCACCTTCCTGCAACGCGCCTACGACCAGTTGATCCACGACATCGCCTTGCAAAACCTCCCTGTCCTGTTGGCCATCGACCGGGCCGGTCTGGTTGGCGCGGACGGTCCCACCCATGCCGGCAGTTTCGACATTTCCTATCTGCGCTGCGTGCCCAACATGGTTGTGATGTGCCCTGCTGACGAAAACGAATGCCGGCAGATGCTTTATACCGGCTTCATGCAGGATGGGCCCACGGCGGTGCGCTATCCGCGCGGTTGCGGCTCGGGCGTGGCAATCGAAAAATCCATGCAGGCAATCCCGGTGGGCAAAGGGGAAGTGCGGCGAAAAGGTAAAAAAATCGCTATCCTGGCATTCGGTAGCATGCTTCAGCCTGCGTTGGCAGCCGCCGAAAGCCTGGATGCCACCGTAGCCAACATGCGCTTCGTGAAACCTCTGGATACCGCATTGGTCTATGAATTGGCAGCAAGCCATGAACTGGTCGTGACCGTGGAAGAAAATACCGTCATGGGCGGTGCCGGTGCTGCCGTGATGGAAGCATTGCAAGCCTCCGGCATCTCCGTCAAGACATTGGTACTCGGCTTGCCGGATCAGTTCATCGAGCATGGAACGCCGGAAAAGATGCTGGCTGCCTGCGGCCTGGATGCTGTTGGGATCGCCTTGGCGATTGAGAAAATATTAACCTAGCAGTATACTCAACTATTAAGAGAATTTATTTTGGGAACCACCATGAACCATCCCGCCACACTCCCTATCGAGGATGTGCAGAACACTCCTGACGTGCGCCACTTGGCGATCGACAAGGTTGGCATCAAGTCCATCCGCCATCCGGTCAAGGTCCAGGACAAGACCGGCGGCGTGCAGCACACCGTCGCCGTGTTCAATATGTATGTGCACCTGCCGCACAATTTCAAGGGCACGCACATGTCTCGCTTCGTCGAGATCCTCAACATGAACGAGCGGGAAATCTCGGTGGAAAATTTCGAGACCATCCTGCGCGAGATGGTGAAACGTCTTGAGGCTGAATCCGGCCACATCGAAATGACCTTCCCGTACTTCGTCAATAAGTCGGCGCCTGTCTCCGGCGTGCAGAGCCTGCTGGACTATGAGGTTACGTTCATCGGCGAAATCAAGGATGGCAAGTACAACATCACGGTCAAGGTCCTGGTACCCGTCACCAGCTTGTGCCCATGCTCGAAGAAAATTTCCGATTACGGCGCCCATAACCAGCGCTCGCACGTGACTGTTACCGCGCTGATTAACGACTTTATCTGGGTGGAAGACTTAATCGGACTGGTCGAAGAGCAAGCCTCTTGCCAGCTTTATGGACTGCTCAAGCGTCCGGATGAGAAGTTTGTGACCGAGCGCGCCTACGACAATCCGAAATTCGTCGAGGATATGGTGCGCGATGTCGCTGCGCAGCTGAATGCAGAAAAACGCATCGACTCTTACATTGTGGAGTCGGAGAATTTCGAGTCGATCCACAATCATTCGGCGTACGCGCTCATCGAGCGCAACAAGAAGCAGGCCTGAAAATAAAAAAGCGCGTATTTCGCGCTTTTTTATTGCCTAGTATTTTTTAGTCAGAGTAAGTACCATGCCGTCGCGCTCCATCTGCATCCGGTTGAGTGCGCTCATGCCAAACAGCGCTATCTCTGGCGAATTTCCTTCCAGCACCACCGCCTCGACCTGATGCATGACAATTCCACCAATTTTTACGGTATTCAAGCTAACGCGATAAGCCTTGACGTTACCGCCTGCGGTTTGGACCAAGCCGCTATCACCGTCTAAATATCGTAGCCCTAGCCTGCGTGCTTCTTTACCGCTGATAGCGATGCTCGTGGCCCCGGTATCCACCAGGAATTTAATTGGGAAGCCATTGATATAGCCCTCCCCAAAAAAGTGCCCCGCATTATTGGCATATAAAGTTGCCATCTGCGCGGCGGCCCCTCTCCCGGCGATGGAAACCCCCTGCCCCATGCCAAGTTCTTTGCGTTTCCCGTCCACCTCAAGCACCACCTTATTGCTATCGGCAGCGATCAACCTCACCCCCTCGGCCGTAACTTGCCCTACGGAATAAGTCCTTGGCTTACCGCCATTAATAGACAGGATCGCCTTGCCGCTGAATAACCCGACAACGTTGATTTGCATTTCGGCTGCCGCTGCGAATGGCAGTAGCAGACACAGGAAAATGGACAGCGCGCGCACGGCATTTCTCCGTCGAAAAGTTGAATCAGTTTACACCGCATCCGGTGACGATGGCGCATACCGCGCACGCCACCACAAGACGAAATATCCGGCCAAGGCAAGCAGTGCGGACAAGGTAAAAGTCCACCCTGCGCCTAAAAGGTCCCATGCATAGCCACTCATTAACCCACCCATCGTCCCGCCCAGCCCGAAGGATATGCTGGTGTAAAGGCCCTGTCCTTTGGCCTGGTGTTTGCCGCGGAAATATTGATGCACCAAGGCTACGGCTGCAGCGTGATATGAACCGAAGCTGGCTGCGTGCAACACTTGGGCGAATACGATGATCAGGATGTATTCGACCCCCCAACCGATCAGGAAAAAGCGCAGCGCAGCCAGTGCGAAACTGACCAGCAGGATATGCCACAACCCGAAGCGTGCCGCCATGCGAGGCATCCACAGAAACACCAGCACTTCGCATATCACGCCCAGTGCCCACAGCCAGCCTACGACGCTTTTGCTATAGCCATGTTCGACCAGATAAATCGAGTAAAACGTGTAATAAACACCGTGTGCAGCCGCCATCAGGAAACAGGCCGCCAGAAAAGCCGCGACGTCCGGACGGCGCAGGATATTCCAGACCGGCTGATCGTCGGTATGATGAGGAAGGATTTTCGGCTCTGGAATCTTGCGCGAGAATAAAAGAATACCGACCTTGAGGCCGAGAACAATCCATAGCAAAGCACGTACCGGCGCGTAGTCCAGCACGTAACCCAGGACAATGACCGCGATAATGAAGCCGACCGACCCCCACAGCCGGATTCGCCCATAGCCTTCGCCGCCCACGCCCAGATGTCCTAACGTAATCGCCTCGACCAGCGGCAAGGAAGCGCTCCAGAAAAGGCTCATCAGCACCATGACGGCAAACATCCAGACAAAGCTGTCGCCGACGAATACACCCAGATAAAACAGCAGGCTCAGCAGTGCCGCCAGCTGCACGACGGCGACGCGGCGCCCCGTATGGTCGGCCAGCCAGCCCCACAGGTTAGGCGCGAATATGCGCGTAACCTGCAGGAGGGACATCAGGACACCTATCTGGAAAGCATTGAACTCAAGCGATTGGAGATAAAGGCTCCAGAACGGCGTAAACGCCCCCACAAAGGCGAAATAGAAAAAGTAAAACCCGGAAAGGCGCCAATAAGGAAGGCTGATCATCGCTCTATTCTACGCAAGCAGAAAAACAAAAAACCGGCAAAAGCCGGCTTTGTATGGAAGGCGTTAGACGCTACCGGGAATTTTGGGTGTCGTAGTGACCACATCGGCGCACTGGGCGCGATGCCGCAATGCGTGGTCCATCAGCACCAACGCCAGCATTGCCTCGACGATGGGCGTCGCACGGATGCCGACACAGGGATCATGTCGACCGGTGGTCTGCATCATCACGGGATTACCGGCCTTATCGATGGAACGGCGCTCTTGCGGAATGCTGGAAGTCGGCTTGAAGGCGACATGCGCGACGATATTCTGGCCTGTGGAAATGCCGCCAAGTATCCCACCCGCATGGTTGGAAGCAAACCCTTGCGGCGTCAATTCATCGCAATGCTCGGAACCTTTTTGCGCAATGCTGGCGAAGCCTGCACCAATCTCGACACCCTTGGCGGCATTGATCCCCATCATGGCATACGCGATCTCGGCATCCAGTCGGTCGTAGACCGGCTCACCCCAACCCACGGGGACATTTTCCGCGACCACGGTAATCCTGGCGCCGATGGAATCACGCGCGGCACGGATATCTTCCATATAGGCGTCCAGTTGCGGCTCCATGCTGCTATCGGCCGCAAAGAAAGCATTGTTGCCAACATCCTCCCAGGAACGGAACGGAATCTCCATTTCGCCCATCTGGCTCATGTAACCGCGCACGACTACGCCGAATCGCTCTTTCAGCCATTTTTTCGCAATTGCCGCCGCCGCAACGCGCACCGCTGTTTCGCGCGCAGACGAACGCCCGCCGCCGCGATAATCGCGGATGCCGTATTTCTGCCAATAGGTGTAATCGGCATGGCCCGGACGGAAGGTCTCGGCAATTTTGCCGTAATCCTGGCTACGCTGATCCTGGTTGCGGATCAGCAATGCGATGGGAGTGCCCGTGGTTTTGCCTTCGAACACGCCGGAAAGAATTTCGACGGTATCCGGCTCCTGACGTTGAGTGACGTGCTTGGAGGTACCCGGCTTGCGACGGTCGAGTTCAGCCTGAATATCTGCTTCGGAAAGCTCAAGCCCCGGCGGGCAACCGTCCACGACGCAGCCGATGGCGGGACCGTGACTTTCGCCGAAGGAGGAAACACAGAAAAGTTTGCCTAAGGTATTACCGGACATAAGTATTCACCAAGATATTTGCCTGAATTTTACCACACGCCCGGCCTCACCCCTTGAGGCCGCGTATCCAGACTTCGTACACCGAGGCGGCCATGGCGTTCAGCTCCGGGATGCGCGTATCCAACTGCGCCACGATTTCAGCAATGGGCTGCACGCCCGGGCTTGCAGCCGATGCCTCCACCTCATCCGTACCGACATCGCACCAGGTGCGCACCATTTCCGCCGTCATTTCGATATGGCACTGAAATCCGAGATGCTTGCCCATCGTGAACGCCTGATTCGCGCAGTACGCGCTGGAAAGTACGGGCGTAGCGCCGGACGGAATGGAGAATGTCTCGCCATGCCAATGAAAGCCGCGGAAATACTGGGTAGCACCGAACCAACGGCGTGCTTCGTCATCATCCGGGACAGTCAACTCGCCCCAGCCGATTTCCTTGACCGGATTACGCCCCACGGTGCCGCCCATGGCCTTGGCCATCAACTGGCCGCCTAGACAGTGGCCGAGCACGGGAATGTCCTTGGCTATGGCCTCCTTGATCAAGGACAACACAGGAGGTATCCACGGCAGATCGTCATTCACGCTCATCGGCCCGCCCATGAACACCAGCCCGCTGAAGTCTTCAACGGTCGCCGGCAATATATCGCCCCGGTCGATCCGGATAAGTTGCCACGGAATGGTTTTCTGGTCGAGAAAATCGGCGAAATAGCCGGGGCCTTCAGTTGGAGCATGGCGGAATATCGCGACAGGTTTCATTTTTCTTCCAAATCAGGATTTACGATGCAAAGGGGGTTGCGCTGGCGCAGCGATTTCACGCCACTCGCCCGGCTGTAAATTTTCAAGATGATGTTTGCCGATACTGGCGCGTATCAGACGCAGCGTCGGCAAGCCGACCTTGGCCGTCATGCGCCTCACCTGGCGATTCTTGCCCTCGCTGATAATCACTTCCAGCCAAGAGGTCGGAATGGCTTTTCTTTCGCGGATGGGCGGAGTACGCGCCCACAATCCGGCCGGCTCATCAATCTGGCGCACTTTGGCAGGACGGGTCACGAAGTCGCCGAGATCGACGCCACGCCGCAGCGGTTCCAGCTGATGATCTTCAGGAATACCCTCCACCTGCACCCAGTAGGTCTTGTCTTCCTTGTGCCGAGGATGTGCAATGCGGTGTTGCAGCGCGCCATCATCGGTTAAAATAAGCAATCCCTCGCTGTCGGTATCGAGCCGCCCCGCTGCATACACCCCTGGAACCGGAATGTAATCCTTCAGGGTCGGGTGCTTTTCATGCTCGCTAAACTGG
>DATHWE010000055.1:0-4173 GCA_035460905.1 Methylophilaceae bacterium
AGAGGTCAGTATCAGCGTGCCCAGCACGGTGAAGCCGATCATGATGCCGGTCGTTGTCAGCGTATGCTTCAGCGTCGTTTCGCTCATGACTTTTCATGTCCGAATACGCGCGGCTGGGTATAGGCGTCGATCAGCGGCACGCACAGGTTCATCAGCAATACGGCAAACGCCACCCCATCGGGATAGCCGCCGTAAGTGCGGATCACCCAGGTCAGCACGCCAATGGAGGCGGCGAAGATCAGCTTGCCGCGAGGCGTGGTCGGGCCGCTTACCGGATCGGTAGCGATGAAGAACGCGCACAGCATCGCAGCACCACCGAACAGGTGAAATGCCGGAGACGCATAATGCTGCGCATCAATCACAAAGAAAATACCGGAAATCGCGGCCAGCCCACCGAGAAAAGCCGCCGGGATATGCCAGGTAATGATGCGCTGCTGCACCAGATACAAACCGCCCAGCAGGTACGCCCCCGCAACGATTTCACTGCCTTTGGCGCCAAGCACACCGAATACCGACGCATGACGGATGTCCGCCATCGCATGCTCCAGCTTGAGCTGGGTCTTGAGGTAATCCAGCGGCGTCGCCGTGCTGATCGCATCGAGTTGCACGCCTGCCGGCAAAACCCTTCCGAAGATGTACGCCAGTTGATCGCTGAAGGACAGCTTGGCCTGGGCCAGTTCCAGCGGCGCGGGCCATTGTGTCATGATGACCGGAAAGGAAATCAGCAGTACCGCGTAGCCTATCATCGCCGGGTTGAACGGGTTGTAGCCCAGCCCGCCGTAAAGCTGCTTGGCGACCACAATCGCGAATAATGTGCCGACGACCACCAGCCACCATGGCGCCAGCGGCGGCAAGGCCAGCGCCAGCAGCCATGCCGTTACCAGGGCGCTATTATCGGAAAGGAATGGCCAAATCGGACGACGGCGCAGCTTTAGCATCAGCGCCTCGGATGCCAATGCGGTCACCGATGCCAAGGCCAGCGTAATCAGGATCCCACTGCCAAAAAACCAGACATAGGCAACAATTCCTGGCACCAGCGCAAGCAGCACCTTGAGCATGATCATGCTCACCGACGTGTTTCCGGTGATATAGGGAGGTGCGCTCATCAGTGTTCCTGTTTTTCTTGTACCGGATTGCCGGCTGCTGGTTGTTCGGAAGTTGCTTCGGCGCGGCGCGCGTCGATGGCGGCCACTTCAGCCTGCGCAGCGGCTGGCAAATCCTCGGTGTTTTTGGGCGCGACTTCGGCCTTCTGCGCCTTGGCACGCTCCATCGCCGCTGCGATCGCAGCTTTCTTCGCCTCATCCGCCTCGGAGCTTTCAGTTTTTGCACCCGCAGCGCGCTGCGCATGCTTTGCTGCACGCTCCTGTTTTTCGCGCTCGATGCGCGCCAGACGGAACTCGTTGCGCTCGCGCGCCAAGTTGGCGGCCTGCTTGGCCTTGTCCTGCGCGATGATCTCGCTCTTGGCGAAACGGTAGTACTGCACCAGCGGAATATGGCTGGGGCACACGTAGTTGCAACAGCCGCACTCGATGCAGTCGAAGACGTTGTAATCGCGCGCCTTTTCAAGGTTCTGCGACTTGGCGAACCAATAGAGTTCCTGCGGCTGCAAATTGACAGGGCACGCATCGGCACAACGCGTGCAGCGGATGCACGGCAGCGCCGGAGGTTGGGCCGGGAACATGCGCGGCGTGGAGGCAATGATGCAATTAGTCGCCTTGACTACCGGTACATGAATCGATGGCAGATTGAAGCCCATCATCGGGCCGCCCATCACAAAGCCATCGGTATCGCTGCCGGCGCCACCAGCAACCTGCACCAGCTCATCGATGGCCAAGCCCAACGGCACCTCGAAATTACCGGGATGCGTGACGTTCCCGGTAACGGTCACGATGCGCGAAATGACCGGTTCGCCGAAATTCACGAAGCGATGCACGGTATAAGCCGTCGCCACATTGAAGCATTGCACGCCGATTTCGGTTGGCAACTTGCCGCTCGGAACTTCCCGCCCGGTCAACACCTTGATGAGCTGCTTGGCGCCGCCGCCGGGATACAACGTTGGGACCTCGACAACCTCAATAGGAATGGCGCTTCTCGCACAGGCAGCGCGCATCGCGGCGGCAGCCTCAGGCTTGTTGTCCTCAATGCCAACCATGCAGCGCGGTGCGCCCAGCAGGTTTTGCATGATTTCGATGCCGCGCACGATCTCTTCTGCGCGTTCGCGCATCAATCGGTCATCGCAGGTGATATAAGGTTCACATTCCGCGCCGTTAAGGATCAGCGTGGCGACCGGATGTCGTGCGTCTTCCCGCAGCTTGACGTGCGAAGGAAAGGTCGCGCCACCCAACCCGACCACACCGGCGTCTCGAAGACGCGCGATGACTTCGGGTTTTGGCAACGCCCGAAAATCCAGCGGCTGGCGCTCGATCCAGCGATCCTCACCATCCGCCTCCAGCGTAATGCATAGATCGGGAAGGCCGGAGGCATGCGGGATCAGTTGTTCCTCTATCGCGGCGATGGTGCCCGAGGTCGGCGCATGTACGGCAGCGGAAATCATGCCGTCGGCTATCGCCAGCAACTGGCCCTTCAGGACCTTGTCTCCGACCGCCACTTGCAGCTTGGAAATATTGCCTACATGCTGTCGCAGCGGTAGCACGAGGCGCCGGGGCATGGGCACTGTGACAATCGGCGTATTCGCCGACTCAAGCTTATGCTGCGGCGGATGAACGCCGCCGTTGAATTTGAATAATCGGGAAATCATGCGGTCTGCTTGAGTTCGTAGACGGGGTAGCGCCACTTCCAGGTGGCGACGGACTCCCCGATGGGTTCCATACTGATGCAGTCGACCGGGCAAGGTGCGAGACATAATTCGCAACCGGTACATTCGGATGCGATCACCGTGTGCATGTGCTTGGCAGCGCCGAGAATGGCATCAACGGGGCAAGCCTGGATGCATAGCGTGCAGCCGATACACAGGTTTTCATCGATCACGGCGACCGATTTCGGCTTGGGCAAACCATGCTCGGCATTGAGCGGCTTGGGCTCCACACCCAGGAGATCGGCCAATGCGCGCATGCCGCTATCGCCGCCCGGCGGACATTGATTGATATCCGCTTCGCCCTTGGCAATCGCGGTCGCATAAGGTTTGCAGCCGGGATAGCCACACTGCCCGCACTGCGTCTGCGGCAGGATGGCATCGATCTTGTCGACCAACGGATCGCCTTCGACCTTGAATTTAAGCGCGGAGTATCCGAGAACGAGTCCCAGCAGCAGGGCCAGGCCCAGCATTACCAACAGGGCTGTCAGCATTATCGGATCAGCCCCGCAAAACCCATGAAGGCAAGGCTCATTAGTCCGGCAGTTACCATCGCAATGGCAGAGCCCTGAAATGACGCCGGCACATCGGCGGCTTCCAGGCGCTCACGCATCGACGCGAACAGCACCAGCACCAGCGAGAAGCCGACAGCACCGCCAAAGCCGAACAGCAGGGACTCCATGAAGTTGTGATCGGACTGAACGTTGAGCAGCGGAATACCCAGCACCGCGCAGTTGGTGGTAATCAAGGGCAGGTAAACCCCGAGCGATTGATACAACACCGGACTGGTCTTCTCGATCACCATTTCAGTGAACTGCACCACACCGGCGATCACCACAATGAAGGACAAAGTCCGAAGGTAGAAAAGATCGGTGCCCAGCAGGTACTCATTGATGAGATAACTGCTGCCGGAACCCAGCGTCAGAACAAACGTGGTCGCAGCGCCCATGGCAATGGAGGTTTCCAGTTTCTTGGAAACGCCCATAAAGGGGCACAGCCCCAGTATCTTGACCAGCACGATGTTGTTGACCAGTATCGTGCCGACCAGGATCAGGATGTAACTCTCAACCATGAACTGTCAGTATCGGAGGTAAATATCGAATTATCCTCTGCAGCGAGGATTCATTCAATATCAAAGACACTCCCTGAAGCCTATATTTACAAGGATCAAAGCGACAAATCCGGAAGGCCGGCACAGCCAATATGTAAAGAGATGTCATAGATTATTTTTCGACATCCATTTCGGTTAGAATAACGCGGTTTATCAATCAAGTTATCAGGTAGAACATGCTGAAAGGCAGCCTTGTTGCCATCGTCACGCCGATGCACGCGGATGGCACGTTGGATCTCGCATCACTGCG
>DATHWE010000056.1:0-7269 GCA_035460905.1 Methylophilaceae bacterium
CAGGAGACGGATATCCAGGCAGCATGGCCGGAGAGCCTGCAGCACCCCGACGCCGAAAGCCTTGTGCTGGAAAGAATGGCGCAGAAAATGCGGACATTTCCGGGTTATGCCAGAATTCGCCGCGTTGCGTTGCTAAGCGACGCGTGGACAACAGAGAACGGATTACTAACCCCGACCCTCAAGCTGAAACGGTCCGCGGTGCTCGAACGCTATGCGGAGGAGTATCGGAAGCTGTACCGGACGAACCTGCGTTAGTCCGGTACACCATCAACGCTTGTTGCGTTCCTCTTCCTTGCGCGCCTTGAGTTGGGCGCGCTGCTCGGTCTTGCGTTTGCGCATGCTGACGATGCCTTCGCCCGCCTTGCGCTTGTCCGGTTCGGCAAACGGGTTGGCACCCTGCTTGAACTGTACGCGCAAAGGCGTACCGGAAAGCTCGAAAGCCTTGCGGAACACGCCTTCCAGGAAGCGAACATAGCTCTGCTTGATACCATCCACATGGTTGCCATGAACGACGATGATGGGAGGGTTGCTGCCACCCTGATGCGCGTAACGCAGCTTGGGGCGTATGCCTTTGGAAACCGGCGGCTGGTGCTGTTGGATCGCATCGCTCAGCACGCGCGTCAGCTTGGGCGTCGGCATCTTGGCCATGGCGGACTTGAAGGCTTTATCGACCGATTGCAGCAAAGGGGTCAGTCCGCTGCCCTTGAGCGCGGAAATATAATGGAATTCAGCGAAATCGAGGAATTGCAATTTACGGTCGATCTCGCGCTTGATCCATTCGCGCTTGTCGGCATCGAGACCATCCCATTTATTGACGCCCACCACAAGTGCACGGCCGCTTTCGAGAATAAACGCGGCAATATGCGCCTCCTGCTCGGTCACGCCGTCCTGCGCATCGACCAGCATCACGACCACGTTGGCATCCTCGATGGCCTGCATGGTTTTGATCACGGAGAATTTTTCGACCGCCTCGAACACCTTGCCGCGACGGCGTACACCCGCAGTATCGATCAGGGTGTAATGCTTGCCGTTACGTTCGAGCTCGATGTAGATGGAATCGCGCGTAGTACCGGGTTGATCGAATGCGATCACGCGCTGCTCCCCCAGTAAGGCATTGACCAGGGTGGATTTTCCGACATTGGGACGACCAACGATAGCCACCTTGGGTGGCGTCTTGGTATCGCTGACTACCTGCTCCTGCTCTTCCGGGACAAAATCCTGCAGGACGAGATTGACCAGATCACGCACGCCTTCGCCATGTGCGGAAGATATCGACAGCGGGTCACCGAGACCCAATTCGTGGAATTCTGCTGCGGCGATGCCGCGGTTCATGCCCTCGGTCTTGTTGACCGCCAGGAAGACGGGGCGCCCGCTCCGACGCAGCCGGTCCGCAATGACCTTATCCTGCGGTGTCAGCCCTTGACGGCCATCGACCAGGAACACGATGGCGTCCGCCTCGTCGATTGCCAGCAGCGTCTGGCGAGCCATTTCCGCGAGGATGCCGCTATCGACCAACGGCTCGAAACCGCCGGTATCGACGACCAGATAAGGGAAATCACCGACAACACCGCGGCCGTAATGGCGGTCGCGCGTCAGTCCGGGCAAATCCGCGACCAATGCATCGCGCGTCTTGGTCAGCCGATTGAAAAGCGTGGATTTGCCGACATTTGGACGGCCCACCAGTACTAGGGTAGGTAGCATTATTTAAGTGCAATCGCGTACAAGCCGCCGCCGCTGGTCTGCACCATCAACGTACCGTCACCGATATCGACAGGTTGCGCCATGACAGGTGTCTTGTCGGTCTGGATGCGCGCAGCAAATGCGCCGTCTTCGCGCGAAAGAAAATGTACGTATCCTTCAAGATCGCCGACCGCGACATGCTCCCCTATCGGCAATGGCGCGCTCACCAGGCGATTGAGCAATCCACCCTGACGCCAGAAGCTCTTGCCGCTGGCATAGTCCAGCGCATAAACCGCCCCGCCGCTGTGGGTCACGAAAACCTTGCTGTCCTGGGCATTGAGTCCGGTGTAGCTGGAGATATCGCGATTCCACAACACCCGTCCGTTGGTGCGATCGACGGCTGCCACCCGGCCCTGGAATGCCACTGCGTACACGGTACGCCCTTCCACCACGGGCAGGCTGGTAATGTCGGCAATGCGTTCGATTTCAGTCACACCCTTGGGTAATGCCACGGAAGCTTCCCACAGCATCTTGCCGTCATCGACCTTGATCGCCACCAGCTTGCCGCCAGCAAAACCGACATAGGCCGCTCCATCCGCCAAAGTCACGCCTGCGCTGCTGCGCAGTGCCAAGGACGGCGTTGCACGTTCATATACCCATTTGCGCTTGCCATCCGCAACGCTCAAACCGAAAATGCGGCTATCCCCGCTGCGTACTACAACCGTACCGGCACTTACCTTGGGGGCGCTCAGCACTTCGCTGCTCACCTTGGCCTTCCACAAAGCCTTGCCGCTCTGGTCAAACGCCAGCACCATCCCTCGGGACGTACCGACCAGCACCAGATTCTCTCCGGCACCGACCCCACCTGAAATCCGTTCGCCGGCATTGATACGCCATGCCTGCTTACCGCTTACGGCGTCGATACGGGTGATCTCGCCTTTGGCGTTGGCCGCGAAAATCGCTTTGCCATCAAGCGCCGGCGTGAAGTTATAGCCTTCCGCCTCGCCTATGGATGCGCTCCACAGCAGTTTTGCCGTCGCTTTCTGCTTGAAGTCTGCCAAGGCCATGGGCGGATCCTTGGGTTCCGGCCCAAACATGCGCTCGGAAATGTCCGTCTTGAGATCAGTCAGCGAAGAGCAGCCGGCCAGCAGCGCAAATGCGAATAAGGTGATTGTGCGTGACAACATCAGCTACCCAATGCGTCAAGTTTATGCTGGGTATAGCCGCGCAAGCGGCCTTTGGCTTCCAGCTTGGTCAGCGCTTCCGCATAGGCGGCTTTCGCCTCGGCATTCTTGCCTTGCGCGGCAAAAATATCGCCCTTGAGATCGGCGACCAGGCCATCGAATGCAGCTTCGTGTTTTTCGTCCAGTGTTTTCAGTGCGGCATCGTACTGCTTTTCCTCGAACTGAATGGCTGCCAGCTGCAATTGTGCAATTGCACGGATGGACTCTTCCTTGGCGTTGCCCATCGCCCATTCCAATTGCGCTTTGGCGCTCTTGGCATCATTGTTTTCGTAATTGGCCTTGGCCGCGATCAGTGCGGCACGACCGGCATAAGGCGTGCTGGCATGCTTATCGATGATCTGGCCGGAAACGGCGCGAATATCCTTGATGTCCTTCACGCTCATTTGCGCCAAGGCTTCGTATTGCACCGATGCCTGCAAGGCCTGGCTGCGCTGGTAATATTGCCAGCCTTGGTAGGCGGCGAAAACCGCCAGAACGGCAATCAGTCCCCACGTCACCATATTGCCGTTGCGTTTCCACCATGCCTTGAGTTCGTCCAGCTGTTCCTGTTCTTCCAGATCGTATGCCATATGCTTTCCTAATGCGCCAAACGGTGTTGGCCGGGTATTGAATTCAATAACTTGCGCGTATATTCCTGTTGAGGGTCGGCGTAAATCTGCGCGACATCCCCTTGCTCCACTACGCGGCCACGATGCATGACCGCGATTTCATCGGCCATATGGCGCACAACACGCAAATCATGGCTGATGAAAAGATAACTTAGTCCCATTTCCTGCTGTAATTCTTTCAGCAGCAGCAGTATCTGCGCCTGGATAGACACATCCAGTGCGGAAACCGGTTCATCGCAGACTACCAGCCGCGGCTCCAGTACCAGCGCACGCGCAATGCCGATGCGCTGCCGCTGTCCGCCGGAGAACTCGTGCGGATACTTCTGCATATCGGCCTGGCTCAGTCCCACGCGTTCCAGCATGCGGACAACCCTGTCGCGTCGCGCTGCAGCATTGCCCATATGGTGAATCAGCAAGCCTTCGCCAACGATTTCGCCAACTTTCATCCGCGGATTGAGCGAAGCAAAAGGATCCTGAAAAACCATTTGCAGATGGCGTCGTGCGCCGCGCAACTCGCTTCCGCTCAGCCCTGCAAGGTTAGAGCCCTCAAAATACACTTCGCCTGCATCAAGGGGCTGCAATTGTAGCAGACAACGCGCCAGGGTGGATTTGCCGCTGCCCGACTCGCCTACGACAGCAAGGGTACTGCCCCGCCTGACAGCAACGGCCACGTCATCCAGTGCATTGATCGTTGTGGAACCGAAACCATACTTCCCACTACGCTGCTGGTAAGTTTTGACTAGGCCTTTTGCGCTAAGGATAAGCTCGCTCACAGCGCCGCCTCGTTCAGCCACGCATAATCGATGGGTTTGAGCGGCTTCAGCCCTGCCGCGTCGGGAACGCAGGCAAGCAGCGCCTGGGTATAAGGATGCTGCGGACGACCGAGCACATCGCTCACGGGGCCGCTCTCCACCACCTGACCGCGGAACATCACGACGACGTCGTCGGCGATATCCGCAACCACCCCGAAATCGTGAGTGATGAACAGCATCCCCATGTTCATACGCTGCTTGAGCTCCGCCAGCAGCGATAGTATTTGCGCCTGTACCGTCACATCCAGTGCGGTGGTCGGTTCATCGGCGATCAGCATGGCGGGTTCGCAGGCAATGCTCATTGCGATCATCACGCGCTGGCGCTGACCGCCGGAAAGCTCATCGGGATAGCTGGACGCACGTTCGGGAGGAATGCCTACCTGCTCAAGCAAAGCTGCGACTTTGCTCTTCAATGCCTTGCCGCCGAGCCCGAGATGGACGGCAAGGCTTTCGCCAATCTGGAAACCGACATTCAATACCGGATTCAGTGAAGTCATCGGTTCCTGAAATATCATGCCGATGCGTTTGCCGCGAATGTCCTGCATCTGCGTACTGGAGAATGTCGTGAGATCGTTGCCCTGGAAGATCACATGACCCGCCTGACGCTGCAAGGCGGAAGGCAGCAGCCCCATGATCGCGAGTGCGCTCAGGCTTTTTCCGCTTCCCGACTCCCCCACGATACAGGTCGTTTTGCCGGGCGACAGCGCAAAGGAAACATCATTTACCAGCAACCGCTGCGGATCCGCAGCCGGTGCGATGGTCAGTCCCTCAATGCGCAGCAGGTCGTTCATCCGCCCAGATATTCCGCCGCCTGCGGCAAGGTCATGCGCGACTGTTCGCCGCTTTCACGCAGTGGCTTCACGGTCACTTCACCGGCTTCCGCCTCTTCATCGCCGATGATGATCGCGAAGCGCGCGCCGCTGGCATCGGCCTTTTTCATTTGCGACTTGAAACTCCCGCCGCCGCAGTGCATGACGACCATCAGGCCGGCATCGCGCAGTTGCTCGGCAACCGGAATGGCCATGCGGTCTGCCAGATCGCCCACATGAAGAACATACGCATCCGGAGCCAGCGCCGGGGGCACAAATGCTTGTTCCTGCAGCAAAGCCAGCAGGCGTTCGACGCCCATCGCGAACCCGCATGCCGGAGCCGGTTTTCCACCGATCTGTTCGACCAGAATGTCATAACGACCTCCGGCACAAACGGTGCCTTGCGCGCCGAGATGAGTAGTAACCCACTCGAAAACCGTTGCGTTGTAATAGTCCAGGCCGCGCACCAGACGCGGATTGATGCGGAAGGCAATGCCCGCCGCCCGCAGCATGTCCTGCAAGTCCTGAAAATGTTTGAGCGATTCCGCGTCGAGATCTTCCGTCAGTTTCGGCGCTTGTTCGATAAGTGCTTGCATGGCCGGGTTTTTTGAATCCAGGATGCGTAGCGGATTGGTGTGCAAGCGACGCTTGGCATCCTCGTCCAGCAGGTCGGCCTGCCCTTCGAAATAACTGATCAAACGGCTGCGATACCGGGCACGCGCCTCGGGTGAGCCGAGAGTGTTGATTTCAAGCGCCACATCATCCAGGCCAAGCAGCTTCCACAGCCGCGCCGTCATGATGATGTGTTCGGCATCCATATCAGGGCCTGCAAAACCCAGCGATTCCACCCCTACCTGATGAAACTGACGATAGCGACCTTTTTGCGGTCGCTCATGGCGGAACATCGGCCCCTTGTACCACAGGCGTTGCGGCGCGTTGTACAGCAAATTATGCTGCACCACTGCACGGACACAGGAAGCCGTTCCCTCCGGGCGCAGGGTGAGCTGCTCGCCGTTCAGGCGGTCCTCGAAGCTGTACATTTCCTTTTCTACGATGTCGGTGACTTCCCCGATGGAACGCACGAAAAGATCGGTGCTTTCAACGATGGGAGTACGAATCTGCGAATAGCCGTAGGCACGCAGCCAATCGGCCACGGTGTCCTCGAAAAACTCCCATAGGGCAGCGTCGACCGGGAGGATATCGTTCATGCCGCGCACGGCTTGTATGGTCTTGCTCATGATCTGCTCAGCTGAATATTTTTGTTGATTATGTATTGGCAATCGTCGTTCAACCGACGGCCTTGAGAGGGATCACCTTATACTCGCGCCGCAATACGCCGCCTTCGGAATAATGCGTTTGCACATACTCCTCGACAATCGCCTGAAATTCCTCGGCAATGGCATCGCCCTTAAGCGTCACGGTTTTCTGTCCGTCGACGAACACCGGCGCGACCGGTACTTCACCGGTGCCGGGCAGGCTAATGCCAATGTTTGCCAGTTTGGATTCGCCGGGGCCGTTGACCACGCAGCCCATCACTGCAACGCTCATGGTCTCGACTCCCGGATACTGGTTGCGCCATGCCGGCATCTGTTCGCGCAGATAACGCTGAATTTTCTGCGCCAGCTCCTGGAAGAATGTGGAAGTCGTCCGACCGCAGCCGGGGCAGGCGGTTACGAGCGGCGTAAAGGACCGAATGCCCATGGTCTGCAGAATTTCCTGCGCAACCACGACTTCACGCGTGCGGGACTCGCCAGGCTCGGGCGTCAGACTGATGCGTATCGTGTCGCCGATGCCCTCCTGCAACAGGACCGAAAGTGCAGCCGTCGAGGCGACGATACCCTTGGAGCCCATACCGGCCTCGGTCAGGCCTAAATGCAACGGATATTCGCAACGACGCGCCAGTTCGCGGTAGACGGTAATCAGGTCCTGCACATCGCTCACCTTGCAGGAAATGATGATATGGTCGCTGGGCAGACCGATTTCTTCCGCCTGCTGGGCGCTTTCCAATGCAGACTGGATCAATGCTTCGCGCATGAGCGCTTCGGCTGACAAGGGCTGCGCGCGACCGGCATTTTCGTCCATCATGCGCGCCATTTTTTCCTGGTCCAGGCTGCCC
>DATHWE010000057.1:0-5066 GCA_035460905.1 Methylophilaceae bacterium
CCGTTCGATAAACGCGTTACCAGCGGTTGCGCATGGTGCTGCACGGTCGCATCGAAGGGCGTCAGGTTATTGGCCGTGTAAATCACGAATCCCAGCATGCCGGCCAGTACCGCCGAGTAGCCTGCGGTCTTGGCATTGAAATGCCGGCGGTTGCTCGTTGCGGGCTGTGCCCGATCGAAGCGGATCAGGCCGCGCGGCAAGTTTACGCTGTCCATGATCGTGTCGCAGGCGTCCACGCACAAGCCGCAGGAAATACAATCGATCTGGAAGCCTTTTCGGATATCCACGCCGGTGGGGCAGACATTCACGCAGTAATTGCAATCGATGCAGTCGCCGACACCCCGTTCCGCCCGAACGGCGGCCTGTTTCAGTTCAGCACGCGGCGCGGCACGGCCCAGGGCGCGTTCGCCGCGCGACTGGTCGTACACCACAGTTAGCGTTCCCGGATCCTGCATCGCGGTCTGGAACTTGCCGTAAGGGCAGGCCACCAGGCAGATTTGCTCGCGCGCCAGCCCTGCGGCGACGTAGGTGGTCGCGGTCAGGGTGACGATGGCGATGTAAGCGGCGGCGGGCGCGGTTCCGTTGAAAATCTTCGCGAACAACACCGGTGCCTCCAGAAAGTAGAGCGCGAAGGTCAGTGCGGTCGCAAACGACAGCAGTAGCCAGAGCGCATGCGTAGTTCCCAGTTTTGCGATCTTCTCCGCCGTCCACGGTTGCTTGCGCAAACGGATCCGCGCTTGCGCCTCGCCCTGCACCAGGCGTTCGATAAAGCGGAACGCGTCGGTCCACAGGGTCTGGAAGCAGAAAAATCCGCAGAACATCCGCCCATACAAAGACGCGGCTATGAACAGCAGCACGACGCCCAGGATCAGCACACCGACCAGCAGGATGAGGTCGTGCGGAAAGATCACCAGGTCGAAGAAATTCACCCGCAGCGTGGCAAGGTCGATCAGCAGTGGCTGCCCGATGCGTTGCTCGCCATGCCAGGTGAGCCACGGCAGCGAGAAATACACGGCATAGGCGACTATCAGGATCAGGCTTTTGATGTTGCGGTAATGCCCTTTGACGCTATAAGGCGTGATCGGGATGACCTTCTTTGCGAACAAAGGCTGTTTTGTTTCAGCGGCTTGCATGTGAGGCTCCAAACGGAACAACGAGAGCCTGCATAGTAGGAATTTGGCGAAAATGATTACAGATTCAGTTTCAACTAAAAAAACCGTATCAGATGCGTTCGAACAGTTTCATAATCAAGTCCATGAAACGTTATGAACAGTTGGCCGACGACATTGCCCGATCCATCCGTGAGGGCCTGCTGCGCCCCGGCGACCGACTGCCTTCCGTGCGCCAGACCAGCTCCAGCCGCGGCGTCAGCCCTTCCACGGTGTTCGAGGCGTATTACCTGCTGGAAGCGCGCGGAATGATTACGGCGCGGGCGCGCTCCGGCTATTTCGTCTCGTCCGGCTCCTTGCGCTTGCAGCCGCTGCCGGAACCGGCGTCGGTCATGACGGATACCCCGGCCGAACTGGATGTGAGTGAGCTGGTGTTCGAGGTACTCGAAGCGACCCGGGCACGCAAGGGCGTGCCGCTCGGCTCGGCTTTCCCCAGCCCGCTGCTGTTCCCGATGGCGCGGCTGGGACGCAGCATGGCTGCCACCGTGCAGAAGATGGACCCGTGGCGCACGGTGGAGGATCTCGGCCCGGGTGATATCGAGTTACGGCGACAGATTGCCTTGCGGTACATGATCGACGGCGTGCAGATGCCGGTCGAGGGTATCGTGATTACCAACGGCGCGCTGGAAGCGCTCAACCTGTGTCTCGCCGCCGTGACGCGGCCGGGCGACACTGTACTGATCGAATCGCCGACTTTTTATGTGGCGCTGCAATCCATCGAGCGCAACGGTCTCAAGGCGGTGGAAGTGCCCAGCCACCCGGTCACCGGCATTGATCTGGACGCAATGGAACGGGCGATGCAGGCACATCGTCCCAAAGCGGTGTGGCTGATGACCAACTTCCAGAACCCCCAAGGCAGCTTGATGCCGGATGCGCACAAGAAGCGGCTGGTCGAACTGGTCACGCGCTACAAAATCCCGTTGATCGAAGACGATGTTTACGGCGAGCTCTACTTTGGCGAAAAACGGCCCACGCCGGCCAAGGCCTTCGATACCGAGGGCTGGGTGATGCACTGCGCGTCGTTCTCCAAATGCCTGGCACCAGGCTATCGCGTCGGCTGGGCGGCGCCGGGGCGCTATGCGAAGCAGATCGAACGGCTCAAGCTGACTACTTCGCTGGCGACTTCCATCCCCGCGCAGCAAGCTGTCGCCGCTTATCTCGCCAAGGGCGGCTACGACCGCCACCTGCGCCAGCTGCGTCACACCCTGATGCTGCAGCAGATCCAGTATCTCGAAGCCATCGAGCAGCACTTCCCCGAGGGCACGCGCATCAGCCGTCCGCAAGGCGGGTATTTCTTCTGGGTGAAACTGCCGAAAGGCGCCAATGCGCTGAAACTGCATCGCGCGGCGCTGGGCAATGGCATCAGCATTGCGCCGGGGCCGATCTTCTCGGCGCAGCGCAGCTATGACGACTGCATCCGCCTCAATTACGGCCATCCATGGGATGAACGGGTCGTCTCCGCGATGATGACATTGGGGCGGTTGATCAAGCAGCGGTAGCGCGCATCTGATACGGTATTTATTCGCAGAACTGAGTCTGTTATTCCCTTTGCACCGGATTTAAGCTCCGCCCATTGAATGACGGTGGAGTGCCATGTATCACTACGACGAACTCGATCAGACCCTGGTTGAGCAGCGCGTTGCACAGTTTCGCAGCCAGACGCGACGCTTTCTCGACGGCCGGCTGAGCGAAGATGATTTCCGCGTCCTGCGTTTGCAGAACGGCCTTTACATCCAGCGGCATTCGCCCATGCTGCGCATCGCCATTCCCTACGGCATGCTGGCGTCCTATCAATTGCGCAAGCTGGCGGAAATTTCACGGCGCTGGGACAAGGGCTACGGGCACTTCACCACGCGTCAGAATATCCAGCTCAACTGGCCGAAACTGGAGGATGTGCCGGATATTCTGGCTGAGCTTGCCACCGTGCAGATGCATGCCATCCAGACCAGCGGCAACTGCATCCGCAACACGACGACCGATCATCTGGCCGGCGTCGCGACTGACGAAGTCATCAATCCGCTGATCTGGTGCGAAATCATCCGGCAGTGGTCGGTGCTGCATCCCGAATTTGCCTTTTTGCCGCGAAAATTCAAGATCGCGGTGAGCGGTGCAGCAACAGACCGTGCCGCTGTCGGCGTCCACGACATCGGCTTGCAGGCAATGGAGCAGGGCGGCGAGGTTGGATTCCGCGTCTGGGTAGGCGGCGGTCTTGGCCGCACGCCGCTGGTGGGGCATTCCATCAAGCCCTTCGTGCGCTGGCAGGATCTGCTTACGTATTTGCAGGCTGTTCTGCGCATCTACAACCTGCATGGCCGCCGCGACAACAAGTACAAGGCGCGCATCAAGATTCTGGTGAAGGATCTTACGCCGGAGGTTTTCGCGCAGGAAGTCGAGACACTCTGGCAACGCATCAAGGACGGCCCGGACACGATTACCCAAACGCAATTGCAACGCATCGCGCATCTTTTTACATGGCCGGAGTACGAGTCGCTGGAAGATGAGCCCGCCGGAGCTCCTGCGACGAGCAACCGTGCGTTTGTCCGCTGGCTGCGCAGCAACGTGCACAAGCATAAGCAACCGGGCTATGCGGCGGTGAGCGTGTCGCTCAAGGCCACAGGTCCGGCGCCGGGCGATATTACGGCGGAGCAGATGGAGTGCGTGGCGCAGCTTGCCGACCGCTACAGCTTCGGCGAGCTGCGCGTCTCGCATGAGCAGAATCTGGTGCTGGCCGATGTGCGCCAGCAGGATTTGTTCGCGTTATGGCAAGCATTGGATGAGTCAGCGCTCGCTACTCCCAACATCGGCTTGCTGACCAATATCGTCTCGTGTCCCGGCGGCGATTATTGCAGCCTGGCGAATGCGGCCTCCATTCCGGTAGCACGGGCCATTCAACAGCAGTTCGACGATCTCGACTACCTGCACGACATCGGCCCGCTCGACCTCAATATCTCCGGGTGCATGAACGCCTGCAGTCATCATCACATCGGGCATATCGGCATACTCGGCGTCGATAAAAACGGCCAGGAGTGGTACCAGGTAACGCTGGCCGGCCGGCAGAATGGCGCGAATCAAGGTCCGGAAGGGCGCATTGGCGCGGGTGGAGCGCTGCTGGGACGCGTCATCGGCCCGGCATTCGCGCGAGCGCAAATCCCGGAAGTTGTGCAAAAACTCGTTACGACCTACCTGCAACTGCGGGATAGTGACAATGAGCATTTCATCGACGTGGTCGAACGCCTGGGCATCGAGCCTTTCAAGCAAGCGGTCTATGCGAAGCACGCCGAGCCCGGCGACCAAAAAGTGAAGGAAACGGCCCATGCCTGAGCATGCCTCCAACAAGCTCATTCGCAACGGCCAACTGGAAGATAACCCATGGCGACTTTACCAGCCTGATCCGGCCTCAGGATTCGCTCTTCCCCCGGATGCCCCCGGATGGATGATCGAGCTGTCGTCATGGAAAGCGTTGTTCCATGTCCAGCCCGGGAGGAAGTCCCCGGTCGGCATCGTGATGCCCGCCGATGGGGATTGCAACGACCTCGAGCTGGGTGCCGAAGCATTGCGTGCCCGCAAGGATGTGGCGTTCATCGCCATTCATTTTCCGCAGTATGGCGATGGCCGCGGATATTCGCTGGCATGGATGCTTCGCCAGGAATACGGGTGGCGCGGAGAGTTGCGGGCCGTTGGAGATGTACTCATCGATACCGTGCACTATCTCGCCCGCTGCGGATTCACCAGTTTCGTTCTGAAGCATGGCCATGCCCCGGGGCTTGCTTTGGAAGCATTGCGCGCATTTTCCGGCCATTACCAGCCGGGGTATGCCGATCCGGTTACGTGAGATCGCGTCCATATTGTCAGGGCCGGTGACCGGTAACCTCTGTAAAATGCAGTGATGGATGCAAT
>DATHWE010000058.1:0-5686 GCA_035460905.1 Methylophilaceae bacterium
CTGCGCGGCGACGTCCAACCGCAACTTCGAAGGGCGTCAGGGCCAGGGTGGTCGTACGCACCTGGTCAGTCCGGAAATGGCTGCGGCTGCGGCGATTGCCGGGCATTTTGTGGATGTCAGAAATTATCAATAATATCTGGGGAGTTACCATGAAAAATACTGCAATTCTTAAATTCGTCATGCTGGTCATGATCGGGGTTGGCGTCATTGGTTTGTCGGGCTGCAATACCATGCAAGGTTTGGGCAAGGACGTTTCCAAACTGGGCGACAAGATCGAAAATAAGGCTGAAGAGAAAAAGAGTTATTAATGGACAGCTTTACCACTCTTGATGGTTTGGTCGCGCCGCTGGATCGCGCCAACGTCGATACCGACGCCATCATCCCCAAGCAGTTCCTGAAGTCGATCAAGCGTTCCGGCTTTGGTCCGAACGCTTTCGACGAATGGCGCTATCTCGACCATGGCGAACCCGGCATGGACAACAGCAAGCGTCCGCTGAACCCGGATTTCGTGCTGAACCAGCCGCGTTACCAAGGTGCGAGCGTGCTGCTCGCCCGCGAAAACTTCGGCTGCGGCTCCAGCCGCGAGCATGCGCCGTGGGCGCTGCTGGATTTCGGCTTCCGCGCGATCATCGCGCCGAGTTTTGCGGATATCTTCTTTAATAACTGTTTCAAGAACGGCATTCTTCCGATCAAGCTGGAAGCGTCGACTGTCGACAAGCTATTCAATGAGGTGGCAGCAAGCGAAGGCTATCGGCTGGCTGTGGACCTGGAGAAGCAGACGGTCACCACGCCTTCCGGCGAGTCATTTTCCTTCGACGTGGACGGTCACCGTAAATACTGCTTGCTCAACGGCTTCGACGATATCGGCCTGACCTTGCAGCAAGTGGAAAAGATCAAGGCATTCGAAGGCCGTCACCGCGCTATGCAACCCTGGTTGTTTAACTAATTCATCTGGAAGAGTTTCATGAAAATCGCAGTTCTGCCGGGCGACGGCATCGGTCCCGAAATCGTGGCGCAGGCCGTCAAGGTCCTGAAGGCGCTGAATATCGGCCTTGAAATGGAAGAGGCGCCCATCGGTGGCGCCGGTTATGAAGCGGCGGGCGATCCGCTGCCGGATGCCACGCTCAAGCTGGCGAAGGAAGCCGACGCCGTGCTGCTTGGTGCCGTTGGCGACTGGAAATACGACAAGCTGGAGCGTCATCTGCGTCCCGAGCGTGGCCTGCTTCGCATTCGCAAGGAGCTGAACCTGTTCGCCAACCTGCGTCCGGCGCTGCTTTACCCGGAACTGGCGTCAGCTTCCACGCTGAAGCCGGAAGTGGTGTCCGGTTTGGATATTATGATCGTGCGCGAACTGACGGGCGACATCTATTTCGGCCAGCCGCGTGGCATTTCCACGCTTGAAAACGGCGAGCGCGAAGGCATCAATACCATGCGTTATAACGAAACCGAGATCAAGCGCATCGGCCGCGTGGCTTTCGACATCGCGATGAAGCGCAACAAGAAGGTGTGCTCCGTGGATAAAGCCAATGTGCTGGAAACAACCGAGTTGTGGCGCCAGGTGATGATCGAACTGTCCAAGGAGTATCCGGAAGTCGAACTTTCCCACATGTATGTCGACAATGCCGCGATGCAGCTGGTGCGTGCGCCCAAGCAGTTCGATGTGATGGTTACCGGCAACATTTTCGGCGATATCCTGTCTGATGAGGCTTCGATGCTGACCGGATCCATCGGCATGTTGCCATCTGCCTCATTGGATGCAAACAACAAGGGCATGTACGAGCCCAGTCACGGCTCCGCCCCGGACATCGCCGGCAAGGATGTCGCCAATCCCCTGGCGACCATTCTGTCCGCGGCCATGATGCTGCGCTACACTTTCAATGACGAAACGAATGCGGTTCGTATCGAAGACGCGGTCAAGAAGGCACTTGCGCAAGGTTATCGTACAGCGGATATTTATACCGATGGCTGTACCAAGGTCGGCTGCAATGCGATGGGCGACGCGGTAGTCGCGGCGCTGTAATTACAGGAAATAATCATGCAGAAAGTTGGTTTTGTCGGTTGGCGCGGTATGGTCGGCTCCGTGCTCATGCAGCGCATGCGCGAGGAGCGCGATTTCACCCTGATCGAGCCGGTATTCTTCACGACCTCGAACCCGGGGGGCAAGGGCCCGGATGTCGGCCGTGACGTGCCTCTGCTCAAGGATGCGAGGAACATTGCCGAGCTCAAGGCAATGGACATCATCATTTCTTGCCAGGGTGGCGATTACACCACCGAGATTTTTCCGAAACTGCGCTCCGAAGGCTGGAATGGCCACTGGATCGATGCTGCATCGACTCTGCGTATGGAAAAGGATGCGGTTATCATTCTCGACCCGGTCAACCGCGACGTCATCCAGGACGCGCTCGTCAAGGGCGGTCGCAACTGGATCGGTGGTAACTGCACCGTCTCTCTGATGCTGATGGCTTTGGGTGGACTATTCCGCGAAAATCTCGTGGAATGGACAACTTCGATGACCTACCAGGCGGCCTCCGGCGCCGGCGCGCAAAACATGCGCGAGCTGCTGCAGCAGATGGGCGAAGCGCACCGCGTTGCGGAAGATCTGCTGCGCGACCCGGCCTCGGCCATTCTCGACATCGACCGCGAAGTCGCTGGCACCTTGCGCGACGACCGCTTCCCGACTGCGCATTTCGGCGTGCCTTTGGCCGGCAGCCTGATTCCCTGGATCGACAAGGATCTCGGCAACGGGCAAAGCAAGGAAGAATGGAAGGGCGGCGCGGAAACCAACAAGATTCTCGGTCGCGAAGCCAGTCCGACGCCTATCGACGGTTTATGCGTACGCATCGGTGCGATGCGTTGCCATTCCCAGGCCCTGACCATCAAGCTGACGCGCGACGTGCCATTGGACGAAATCAATGGCATGATCGCTTCTGCCAACAGCTGGGTAAAGGTTGTGCCCAATGAACGCGAAGCCAGCATGCGTGAGCTGACCCCTACTGCAGTCACCGGAACTCTTGCCGTGCCGGTGGGACGTTTGCGCAAGATGAACATGGGCAGCGAATATCTTTCTGCGTTCACCGTCGGCGACCAGTTGCTATGGGGTGCGGCCGAACCTTTACGCAGGATGATGCGCATTCTGGTGGAAGCTTGAGAGCGGGTTTCCGGACATTCGGAATCGTTGCGTAAGCGTATACTTCAAAACCTCTTCTCATGTGTGGGATGAGCTTGCATGTCTAACTAATTGATGTTAGCGTGATAAAGACAAAATTGTTGGATAAGGGTGGGATAGTGCATAACTCCAAAATCAAGCGGATTACCCTGGCAGTATGCCTAGCGCTGATGCCGTTCTCGGCCGGTGCTGCCGGGCTGGGAAAAATGACTGTCATGTCGGGCTTGGGAGAGCCGCTGAATGCGGAGATCGAAATCGCGGCAAACAAGGAAGAACTTTCTTCATTGTCTGCCCGTATTGCACCTTCCGAAACCTATGCTGAACAGGGTGTTGAACGAGCCTCCTCGCTCGGTGCTGTTCGCGTGGAGTTAAGCCGGAAGCCTGACGGTACCCCCATCCTCAAACTAAGCAGCCCTCAACCAATCAACGAGCCTTTCCTCGACATGCTGGTCCAGGTGGATTGGCCGACCGGAAGACTGCTGCGTGAATACACTGCATTGCTCGATCCTCCCGGTTATGGCGATCGTACCGCCTCGGGTTCCGAGGCGGTAGTGGAGGGTACTCAATTGCCTGCTGCGGCAGTACCCTCAAAAAAAAACACTACTAAAAACGCATCCCGGGTAGCCAGCAAGGCTGCCCAGGCCGAGCCTACAGGCTCGGACACCTACGTGACCAGGCGCGGCGACACTCTGCGCAATGTCGCACGGCAAATGCAGGTCGATGATGTGACTCTGGAGCAGATGCTGGTAGGCCTGTATCGATCCAACCGAGACGCATTCATGGGTGACAACATGAATCAGCTCAAAGTCGGTCAGATTATGCGAGCACCCCGCGAAGACGAGCTCCGCGCAATTAATCCACAGGACGCCCTGCAGGAAGTCCGTGTCCATACTGCAAACTGGAATGCCTATCGTAACGATGTGGCTCAGGCTGTTGCACAATCCAAGGCGGCTCCCGCCGAAACCCAGCCACAGACTTCCGGCGGAAAAATCACGGCACAGGCCGAAGACAGGGCGGCTCCGCCTGCAACGGGTCCGCGCGACGTCGTAAAACTCTCCAAGAGTGATGCCGGGGCTGAAAAGCCAGGTGCAGGTACCGGTGCGCCTGCGATTTCCGACGACAAAATGCGGGCTCTTGAGGAGGAGTCGACTTCTCAAGAAAAGGCAATTGCCGAGGTCAATGAGCGCATCGCATTTTTCGAAAAGCAGATACAGGACATGCAGAAGCTACTGTTGGTCCAGAATCAGATCCTCTCTGACCTTCAAAAGGGAAAACCCGTAGATCAGCTTCCTGGTGCCGAAGCGGCCCTTGCACCTGCCCAGTCGCAGGATCAGCAACCACCGGTTGAGCAGGCTGCTCCTGCCAAGAAGGCAATGCCTGCAACGAAGCCGCCGGTCGAGACCCCTGCCGAACCTACGTTGCTTGACAGGCTGATACAAGATCCCTTGATGATGGGCGCGGCTGGCGGTGCATTGCTTTTGCTGGTTGGTGGATGGTTGTTGTTGCGCAGGCAGCGCAGAAAGAATCTGGATAGTTTCGAAAAAGGCATCCTGACTTCCAGCGGGCTTAAATCGGATACGGTGTTCGGTACCACCGCAGGTGCGGCAGTCGATACCGGCGAAACCTCTTTCATGTCCGATTTTTCGCATCGTAATGGTGCGGGCATGATCGACACCAACGATGTTGACCCGATTTCGGAAGCTGAAGTTTATATGGCTTACGGCCGTGACGCGCAGGCTGAGGAAATCCTCAAGGATGCGATTGTCAAGGAGCCGAAGCGCTACGAATTACACCTGAAGCTGCTGGAAATTTATGCAAATCGCAAGGATGCGGTTGCGTTTGAAACCTTGGCTGGCGAGCTGTATGCAACATTGGGCACGATCGATCCTGTCTGGAGCAAGGTCGCCGACATGGGCCGGGCACTTGAGCCAGAGAATCCAATGTATGCAGCAGTGGCCGGTGGGGATGCAGCTGCATCGGCGACGCCAGCTTCATCCGTAAGCTCTACCATTATTCAAGCATCGGCTGGTGCTGCGGGAGCGGTGGCAGCGCTGGGTATGACTTCCAGTGTGGACGATGAGCGGATGCAGGAAGAAGTGGAGGCTCAGGATAATAGCCTGGACTTTGATCTCGGCATGCTGGGCGCCGATGATGCTGAAGTGTCGACGGGAATTGAAAAGGAAAGCGACTCGGCCGAAGTCGAGCCCTTGCCGGATCTTGGTGCATTTGAAACGCCTGCCGTGGAAATGAAGGAAGAAGCCGTCGAGTCTGCTGCAGACATGGATTTGCAATTCGAGCTACCGGAGCCAGCGGCAGAAGCGAATGTACAGCTCGATGCTACTGATCTGGGATTGCCTGAAGCAGAGCCGTCACTTGAAAATGCGGAAGAGGAAATTTCGTTCGAATTGCCATTGCCCGATATCGGCGCGAACGAAATAGAGGTGGCTCAAGCGTCGCCCGCGAGTGAAACTCCAGTATCGGATTTTGCTTCAGAAAACGAGCTTTCCCTGCCGGAGCTTA
>DATHWE010000059.1:0-28261 GCA_035460905.1 Methylophilaceae bacterium
GGACACCGCCGACTGGATTTCCTTGACCATCTGCTCGATGTCATAAGTCGCTACCGCAGTCTGGTCGGCCAGGCTGCGAATTTCAGTGGCGACCACGGAGAAGCCCTTGCCGTATTCGCCGGCCTTCTCGGCCTCGATGGCCGCATTGAGCGAGAGCAGGTTGGTCTGGTCGGCCACCTTGGTAATCGTCGTCACGACCTGATTGATGTTGCCGGCTTTTTCGTTGAGCACAGCCAACTTGGCGTTGATGGAGCCGGCGGCCTCCATCACCTGGCGCATGGTCTCTTCCATGTGCGTCAGCCCCTCCTGTCCGCTGCCCGCCAGGCTGGCAGATTGTTCCGCGACCGAAGAGACTTCGTTCATGGTCTTGACCAGCTCTTTCGACGTCGCGGAAATTTCCTTGGAAGTGGCACCGATCTCGGTGGTGGTTGCCGCAATCTCGCTGGCGGTGGCCTGCTGTTCCTTGGTCGTTGCCGCCACTTCGTTGACGGAAGTGTTGATCTGGATGCCGGATTTCTGCACTTCGCTCACCAGCGTGGTCAACTCATCCGTCATGCGGTTGAAGCCTTCGGCCAGGCTGGCGAATTCATCATGCCGGTCCAGCGTGATGCGCTGGGTAAAATCGCCAGTACGCATCACATCCACGATGCGCACCAGTCGTTGGAGCGGTTGGGTAATCGCCAGCAGCAGAAAATAGCCGCATGCGAGCGTGAGCAGCAGGGCGATGCCGAAACTTGCCAGGACGCCGATATTGGCCATGCTGATGGCGGCGAAGATATGCCGGGTGTCCTCCTCGGCTTTGTTCTTGTTGTAATCCGTGACCACTTCGATGGCTGTCCTGGCTTGCGCTAACTTCGGTACCAGGCTGCCGATCAGCAACGCGCGGGCCTCCTTGTTCTGGTTGGCCGCGCTCAACTTCAGGATTTCTTGCTGAATCACTGCATATTCGTCATACAGTTTCTTGAACGCTTCGAACTGTTCCCGGTCTTTTTCCTGGAAGATGGATTGCTCGTATTTGTGCAGCAAATTTTCCAGGTCGGCGCGGTTGGCGTCGAGCCGCGATTCCACTTGCCGCATCGCGGCCATGTCCTCTTGCAGGATATGCTCCTCGGTCAGCGCGTAATCCGTAACCAAGGCGCCGGTGATCTGGGCGCTGTAATATACCCCGGGCAAGGAATCCTTTTCCAGTTCCACCGTTTCCTTCTCGATGCTTGCGAGGCGCGTATACGCAATGCCCCCCATGACGACCATCAGCGCGAGAATGAGGGCAAAGCTCCCCAGAATGCGTTGGCGTATGCTCCAGCTCTTCATTGCCAGCCTCACTTTTTATATTATTGAAAAGCAGCCCCTGCAAATTGATTCTGGTACTCAGCTTTTATATGCGCACTCAATGCCTGCTGATGAGCGATCGAGAAGTAGTTCTGGATTCACTGTTAATTGACTTGCCACGAAAGATTACTCTCTAAAACGTAGCAAATCCAGATAAAAGAGTTTATATATTAATATGTTATGGATATTATCAATCCGTGCGCCCACAATCCGCGAACAGAAATCCGGGCTGCGCACCGAATGAAAAACGCGGTATAAAGCTGCCACCATAAAAACAACTGCACAGAGGCAATAAATGTCCATTAAACACTGCATCGCGATCATGCTCGGCGTCATCGTCGCGCAGCCGCTGATGGCGAAGGACGTGGCAACGGAGCAATACAATGCTTCCGTCGCGCGCGCGCATTACAACGATGTCCGGTCCGAGTACGAGTCCGTTACGGAGATGGCCGACGCGCAGTCCACGCGTGTCGTGCAGGAGCAAGCGCGGCTCGATGAGCTCAGAAAGAAGCAGAAGGCCGCCAAGGCGCGTCTGGATGTCGCCAAGGGCAAGCTGAAGCAGCGGGAGCTGGCGCTGGATAAAGCCTGGCACAATTGACGCGAGGCCAGGGGATGAGCTTGCAATCGGGAATGTCTGACGAACTGAGGCAAGCCGCGCTTTATTGGCTGGCCGAACCGCTTCCGGTCAGCAAGGCGGCTGGCGTGTCCGAAATGGCTCGCCGCTGGGCGGCGGGAAATATGGCACTGGATACCGGAGCCATGCTTGCTGCCGAAAATCCGATTCCCGGTCGTCCGGCTCGTCCCGAGCTGGTGCCCCCGACATCCCTCAAGAAACGCAGCATGGCGACGGTGGAAGGGCGCGCCGTGATGATGCATGCGTTGGCGCATATCGAATTCAACGCCATCAACCTGGCGCTGGACGCCATCTGGCGATATCCCGGCATGCCCGTCGAGTTTTATACGGATTGGTTGCAGGTCGCGGCGGAAGAGTCCTACCACTACACCTTGCTCGTCGGGCATCTGCATGTGCTTGGACATGCTTACGGCGATTTTCCGGCGCACAACGGCCTGTGGGAGCTGGCGGATCGGACGAGGGACGATTTGCTTGCGCGCATCGCGCTGATTCCTCGCACCATGGAGGCGCGCGGGCTGGACGTTTCGCCGGGATTGCGCGACAAGCTGGCGCAGGCGGGTGACCGCGAAGCGGCAGCCATCCTCGACATTATCCTGCGCGACGAGATTGGGCATGTCCGCATCGGCAACCATTGGTATGGCTGGTTGTGCCGGCAGCGCAGTCTGGACCCGATCGACACATACGAGCAATTGATCAACACCTACAAGGCGCCAGTCATGCGCGGGCCGTTCAATGTCATGGCCCGGAAGGCTGCAGGATTTACCGATGCCGAACTGGAGGCTTTAAAGGGTTAATCCTCCTGCTTAAATTGCCGGTGGCTGCATAGTAAGTAACATCCGACAAACGATTCAGCTTTCCCTTCCTTTCGGGGGACGGCGATTTCCCTAGTATGGAGTCAGGCCATTCCCAGTTATAGGAAGGAATACAAATGAAAATCCTGCTATGGATCGTCGGCATTATTTTTCTGATCGGATTGCTTGTCGTGACAGGCGTTCTGAAACTCATATTCTGAAGCCAATAGACCGGCACCGCTTTGTATCCTGTGATACGCGCCAGCACCGGGGTAATGACGTTATTTCATCAGTGGCAGCATGCGGCGCAAGGTGTTGTCGCGCACCAGGTAGTGATGAAACAGCGCGGCGGCGGTGTGCAGCCCGATCAGGTAGTAACCGACCGTGCCCCCGGTCTCATGGACTTCCTTGATGGTCTTCGCCAACGCCTTGTTTTCGCCTATCAGGGGCGGAAGCTCCAGGCCGAAAAAGGGGATCGGTTTCCCGGCGGCGCTCAACATCAGCCAGCCGGCTAGCGGCAACCCGATCATCAACAGATAAAGCAGCCCATGCGCTATGCTCGCCAGAGTGTTTTGCCAGGCCGGAGGCGTAGGCACGATGGCCGGTTTTGCAGCGCGCAGTCGCACGGCGAGGCGTATCCAGACAAGAAAGAATACGGTCATGCCGAGCATGAAATGCCACGCTTTCATGGCTTCGCGAGGATCGCTGCCTTTGGGGTAAAACTCGCGTAATTCAATGAGCAGATAAACGGCGACCAGCAGGATGGCCATCAGCCAGTGCAGGGCGATGGTTGGGTTGCTGAAGCGCTGGATGCGGTTTTCGGAAGTCATGGCATTTGTCCTTGATGATGGCACGGCTATTATCCTATGCCCTTTTCCTTAAGAAATCCTGAAACTGAAGTGCAGTATTCTCAAGATGCGTCTGACAGCGATTCAGCCAACGTCTGACATATTCGATTCCCGGATTTCAGCATGATGGCGAATCTGCAAGATCCCTCCCAACTCACGTATGAAAGGAGATCGACATGCTGCATACCAGCGCCACACAATACAACCCACAGATGATGCAAAGCCTGCAGGACTGCATACGCAATTGTCTGGATTGCTCCAGTATCTGCCAGCAGTGCGCCGCGGAATGCATCGCGATGGAGAAGCCGGGCATGGGTCAGTGCATTGCCCTGTGCATGGATTGCGCCGCAATCTGTACGCTGGACGCGGAACTCATGAGCCGCGAGTCGGAATACCATTTCAGTACATGCGAACTATGTGCTGCGATATGCGCAGATTGCGCCGAGATGTGCGAGGGCATGGCGCCTGGTGAAAGCAATACCCTGCTGGAGTGCGCGGAAGTTTGCCGACGTTGCGCAGCGTCTTGCCAGTTAATGGCAAACATGGATGGCACGGAAAGCAGTGGAGAAATCCATTGAGACTTTTGTCGGAATAAAAAAGCCCGCAAATGCGGGCTTTTTGTTTAGGTCAACGCTCTGAATGCTGCATGCTGCCGGTGAAGATCAATTACAATCACGTCCCCATACGCATCAACTAAATCGGCAACAGAATCAGCATCATGCCCATTAAACGTTACGCAAGATTTTCCATCCGGCTCGCCGTTGCGTTGAGCATCGCGGTCTTTGTCGCAATCGCGCAGTATGGCGTGTGGGCATGGGTGAATCGCGGTGTGGAAATGACCGATGCGGAACACCGCATCGCAGGCTTTGCCTACAGCGGTTACGGGCGCGACCAAAGCCCGCTGACGAACGACTACCCGGATGAGGCCGAACTGGCGCGCGACATCGACCTGCTCGCCACGCTCACCAAGCGTGTCCGCACCTACAGTTCGCTGGACAACGCTGCAGTGGTTCCCCTGACCGCGAAAAAAGGGCTCAAGCTCACCAACGGCATCTGGCTGGATCAGAGCGTGGAGCACAACCAGCACGAAATCGAGGCGGGTATCCGGCTTGCCAACAAGTACCGGCACATCGACCGACTGATCGTCGGCAACGAAGCCATCCTGCGCGAGGACATGACACCGGATACGCTGATTCTGTACCTGAAGGCCGTCAAGGCCGGTACCAGAAAGCCGGTTTCTACCGCGGAGCCTTGGCATATTTGGCTCAAGTATCCTGAACTTGCGGAAAACGTCGATTTTATCACCGTCCACCTGTTGCCTTATCACGAGGGTGTTCCCGCCGAGGCGGCCGTCACGTATGCGATGCAGCGCTACGATGAGCTCGCTAGGACTTATCCGAAGAAAAAAATTGTCATCGGCGAAATCGGCTGGCCGAGTCGCGGACCCGGCGTCGAGGCGGCCATCCCTTCACGCGCGAATGAAGCCTTGTTTTTGCGCACTTTCCTGTCACAGGAACGTACCCGCACGCTGGATTACTACGTGATGGAAGCCTTCGACCAGCCCTGGAAAGTCGCGCTTGAAGGTTGGGCCGGGGCGTATTGGGGAGTATTCAATGCCGACCGCGAGCCGAAATTCTCGCTGACCGGCGATGTGCCGCGCGATATCCATTGGCAAAGCAAAGCGCGTGAGGCGGGGGCTTATGCACTGGTTCCCATGTTCTTGATCGGTTTCCTGCTGGCGGGATGGAGCCTGTGGGGCCGGGTGTGGCTGGCCATCCTGGTGCAGGCTTCGGTGGCAACCCTGATTGTCGGCATCAACGTGCCCGAGGATTATTACCTGACGCCGAAAGATCTTGTGGGGCTTTCCGTGCTGATCGCCGCCACGCTGATCACCATTTCGGTGCTGCTGACCCACGGCTACGAATTCGGCGAAGTGCTGTTCAAGCGCGTCTGGAAGCGCCGTTTTACTCCCTTGCCTGCCCTGCAGCCGGAAGAGGAGCCCTTCGTATCCATTCATCTGGCGTGCTACAACGAACCGCCGGAAATGGTCATTGAGACCATCGATAGTCTGGCACGCATGAACTACCGCAACTTCGAAGTGCTGGTGATCGACAACAACACCGCGGACGAAGCGCTGTGGAAGCCGGTCGAGGCGCACATGGCGACACTCGGCCCCAATTTTCGCTTCTTCCATTTGCGTCCGTGGCCGGGCTTCAAGGCCGGCGCGCTCAATTTCGCCCTCAAGGAAACCGATTCCCGCGCGCAGGTGATCGGCGTGGTCGATGCCGATTACGTGGTCGATCCGGACTGGATTGCCACGCTGGTGCCGCATTTCGTCGATGCATCGGACGTGGCCGTGGTGCAGGCACCGCAGGCGCATCGCAACTGGGAAACGCAGCCGTTCCGTCGCATGTGCAACTGGGAGTTCGACGGCTTTTTCCGCATCGGGATGCACCACCGCAACGAGCGCAATGCGTTGATCCAGCATGGCACGATGACGCTGGTGCGACGCAAGTTCCTCGACGAGGTTGGCGGCTGGTCGGAGTGGTGCATCTGCGAGGATTCCGAACTGGGGCTCAGGCTGCTGCGCAAGGGCTACGACACGCGCTATGTCGATCATGTGCTGGGCAAGGGCCTGACCCCGGCCAACTTCTCCGCGATCAAGAGCCAGCGTTTCCGCTGGGCGTTTGGCGCGATGCAGATCCTGAAAGCGCACCTGCCAGCGCTGCTGGGTAGTGGCAAGCTCAATATGGCGCAGCGTTATCACTTCCTCACCGGCTGGTTCTCCTGGTTCGGCGAAGCGTTGCAACTGGTGTTCACATTCGCATCGCTGGTCTGGACCCTCCTGATGTTGTTTGCACCGGAGTCCTTCGGTTTGCCGATGACGCTGCTGGTCGCGCCCATGCTGGGCTTCATGGCGTTCAAGACGGCCATGGGCCCCATCCTCTACCGGCGCACGATGAACTGCCCATGGATCGACATCGCGGGCGCTTCACTGCTTTCCGCAGGCATATCCCACGCCGTAGCCCGCGGTGTTTTTGCCGGCATCTTCAAGGAAAAGGGTGAGTTCGTCGTCACGCCGAAAGGCTGGAAAGCCAAGCGGGGCCTGGCTTTCTTCGGCCCGATCCGTGAGGAAATGATCCTCCTGCTGGCGCTGCTGGCTTGCGTCGTGAGCGTGTCGGTCACGCTGGGCGCGCAAGACCCCGCCGCCAAAGCCTGGATCGCAGTGCTGCTGTTCGAAACCATCCCGTACTGGGCGGCGCTGGGGTGCCAGATCGCGTCATACTGGCCGGAAAAAGCCCCGCAAGCTCCTGTTGTTTCAGCGTCATGAGCGGCATGAAGCGCGCGGACGTATTCAAGCTGGCCCTTAGTGGTTTGGCCGTCCTGGGGGTGGCGCTGTGGCTGCGCTACGGTCTGGTGGAGCTGGAGGAGTTGTCATTGCGCTGTGTGCAGGCCGGAGGCGCGGACTGCCTCGTACGCGATGCGGCCATTACTCTTTTCAATCAGCAGCGGCTGGGTTATTTCAGCCTGGCCGCCGCCGTGCTATCGCTCATCCCGCGCCTGCGGCCGCTGGCGTGGCTGGGCTGGGGGGCGGGCATTGCCGGGCTGGTGCTTTATTGCTGGGATACCTCGGCGCCTGCCGTGGTGCTTTCATTGCTGGTTCTGGCCAGGCCGGCGTACGCCAGCAGCAGGCAGAGCGCCAGCCACGCCTGAGCCTGCGGATTCAGCGGCTCCATCAGCCAGCGGCCGATGCCGCATACGGCGATCAGTCCCACGCATATCTTTTCTTCCCGTCCCGATACCGACTGGCCACGCAGCGTCAGCAGGCTCAGCAGCGGCAAGGCATAAATCCAGTACGGGAAATCGCGGTAACGCGGGTCGGCCAGCAACAGCAGCGTCGCCGTCGCCGCAGAAAAGAGCACGCCCATGCGCAACGCGGCAATCACTAATCCGCCGTCTCGCCCCTGCCAAGCCGGGACTATCCCGTTCAACGGAACCTCGTGTCGGCGACCGGCCATCGCTAGAACCAAACCCGCCCCTGACAGGGCGACGACGCCGAGCACCGCCCATTCCAGCGGGGAGCGGTAGGCCACCAGGGCGTGTTCCCAGGCCAGCCAGAGCGCACCGCCTGCCCAAGCTCCAGATGTGATTGAGGCCATTAGGCGCCAGCCTTGCTTCCTGGCGCGCCATGCCAGGGCTGCAGTCAGGAAAAGGCCGGCCAAGGCGGCCAGAAGATAAGGTTGCATGCTGGCGCGTTCCTTCATGACGCCTGCCAGCGGGAACTTGGGCTGCAGCTCGACATCCAGCATGCCCCAGTAACCGCCCACGGTGCCTTCGGACAGCCGCTTCCACGGCTGGTCGATGGCTTCGATCAGGTTGTAATCCCAGCCTTCGTCGTGCGCCCTGCGGATGAAGCTGCGGACAAAGCGCGCCTGCTCCACGATGCCTGGACGCGCGCCTTCGCGTTGCCGTCCTTCGCTCGGCCAGCCGGTTTCGCCGATCAGCACCGGCTTTTTGGCATGTTCCAGCATGTGCTGCCGAATTGCAGCGACATGCTCGATGGCATCTTCGACGGGAATGGGGTTGTCTTCCCAGTAGGGCAGGATATGAATGGTGAGGAAATCGACCCCGCCGGCGAGGCTGGGATGCTTGATCCAGAACTCCCAGACGTCGGCGTAGGTGACGGGCACTTTCACTCGCCCGCGTACTTCGTCCAGCATGGCGCGCAGGGCGGCTTCTGGTTGTTCGCGGCGCAACATGACCTCGTTGCCGACGATCACGGCCCGCACTGACTGAGGATACTGATTCGCGAGCCGGACGGCGGTGTCGATCTGGAAGCGGTTCGCCGCCGGATCGCGGCCTATCCACGCGCCCAGCAGCACCTTCAGGCCGTATTGGCTCGCCAGCTCCGGCACGTATTCCAGCCCCTGGTCCACGGCGTAGATGCGGACACATGCCGCGACCTTGGACAGCGCGGCAAGATCGGCCGCGATCTGCGCGCGCGGAATGCGCATGTTCGGGTCGAATGGCGTTTGGCCGGGCTCGTGGTAGGGCGCGTAGGAAACGCATGCCAGCTTTTCGCCCTCGGCCAGGTGAAGGTCCGGCAGGGAAGCGGGCTGCGTTTGCCGGGCAACCCAGAACGTCAGTACGAGAAAAGCCGCGAAATGCATGATGAAATGCCGACGCCAGAAGGCGGGAGAAGAAGCACGGCCTGGACCCATGGTCAAAGTTTTCGTTGAAAGAGCGGTATTGTAAGCGCGAGTGCCGCAAGGCCGAAGCGAAAACGCGGGGCTTGACGGTCTCCGGAAGCAATCCAGGCATGTCCAATAAGCATTCGTTAAGGAAGCGCAATTACAATGCCTGCATGCCTGAACTCAAAATGATCACGCCGCAAAGCCGGGTCACGCTCCTCGCGGCCTTGTTTCTCATGCTTGCCGGTAACCGGGAGTTATTCGAGCGCCTACTCGAAATCTATCCGTTCAACCTGGGCAACATGCCGTTCCTGCTGTCGCTGGCGCTCTTTTTTACCCTTGCAACCATGATATTCCTGCTGGTGATCACTCCCGGCAGAGCCGGTCGCTGGGTGCTGGCCTTGCTGTTGCTGGGAGCTTCGCAAGCGGCGTACTACATGGATCAGTATGCGGTGGTCATCGACACCGTGATGATAGACAACATGCTGCATACCAACCCGCAGGAATTTGCGGGGCTGGCGAGCTGGAGCCTGTTGTGGCGCACGATTGTTCTGGGCGTGGTTCCGGCATGGCTGGTGCTGCGCTACTGGCCGCGTGGCCTATCGTTCCGGCAGGAGTTGCGGTCGCGCCTTCTGCTGGTGCTGCTTCTGGCCGTTGCGCTGATGGCAGTGGTGGCACCGTTTACTGCGGGGTACGCCTCCTTTATCCGCGAACACAAAACGACGCGCATGTATGCCAACCCGACGTATTTCACCTATTCGATCTTCAACTACCTCGGGCAAAAGCTGAAAAAACCTGCGGATACCACGCTGACGAAAGTCGCTCAGGACGCGCGCGAGATCGGCCCGGAACACAAGAAAGAACTGTTGATTCTGGTGGTGGGCGAGACGGCGCGGGCGGATCGCTTTTCGTTGAACGGTTACGGGCGCCCGACCAATCCGCTGCTGGCGCAGGAAAAAGTGGTCAGCATGACCAACGTCACTTCGTGCGGCACTTCCACGGGCGAATCCGTGCCGTGCATGTTCTCGGTGATGAAGCATAAGGATTTCAATCGAGAACAGGCACTGCATATCGAGAACGCACTGGACGTACTGTTCGAGAACGGCGTGCAGATCTTGTGGCGCGACAACAACTCGGACTCCAAGGGCGTGGCGACGCGCATGGAGTACCAGGATTTCAAGACGCCGGCGATGAACCCGGTCTGCGACAACGAGTGCCGCGATATCGGCATGCTGAGCGGGCTGGATGGCTACGTGGCTGCGAAAAAGGGCAAGGACATCCTGATCGTGCTGCACCAGATGGGCAACCACGGGCCGGAGTATTACCGCCGCTATCCCAAGGCGTTCGAGCGCTTCACGCCGACCTGCCAAAGCAGCGAGCTGCGGGACTGCACGAAGGAGGAAATCGACAATGCCTACGACAACGCGATCCTCTACACCGATTATTTCCTGGCGCAGGTGATCGGTTTCCTGAAGAAATACGACGGCGAGTACGAAACCGCGATGATGTACGTGAGCGACCACGGCGAATCCCTCGGCGAGCACGGCATCTACCTGCATGCCGCGCCTTACCTGATGGCGCCCAGGGAACAGACCCACATTCCGGTCATCGTGTGGATGGGGCAGTATTTCGATTTCACGCTTGACCAGTTGAAACCGTATCGCGACTATCCCGTCAGTCACGACGATCTGTTCTGCGTGCTGCTGGCCGGCTACGAGATCCAGACCAGGATGTGCGAGGGACGCAAGAATATCCTCTTTGAAAATCCCGAACTCAGAAATGCCGTCATTACGGAGAAGGGAATCTCTACAGTACCGCGTAATAACTGAGGCCGAACGCTCGCATGATGCGGCGGTTGCTACCTGCCCTCGACCAATTCGCAGGCAGAGCCAAAACCGAACACCGTCAGCGATCTGCCCTTTTTCAGGTAGGGCTTGAATGTCTGCACAATGCAGTCTGCCTGCGGCTGGACTTCGGCAATCCTGGTGTGCTCGACCAGCAGCAGTAGCGGGGTATGGGACGAGCGCAGGCTTTGCAAGGATGCGATATCCAGCAGCGGGATATCGCGTCGGGCGTAATACACCAGACGTTCATCCAGATCATGGTAGCCATAGATAGCGGCACCCTTGACGGTACTTATCCAATGCGTAAATTTCGGGAATGCCGAGTAGCGATATTCGAACACACGCGATTCGGCCACGGCATAAAAAGTCGCATAGCCCATTGGCAATAAAATACCGGCCACCAGCAACGAACGGCGTATCGCCGGGCCAGCAGTCTCATACAACTCGCCAAGACGCTTGCCCAGAAGGATGGCGATCAATGGGTAGACGGGAAGCAGGTACTTGGCGTGCTTGTCGCTAAAGGCGGTAAAAATCAGCAGCGGCGTTAATACGGCCAGCAGCAATGCCATACTGTCATGTTGATTTTTCCATCGGCGCCAAGTGGCAAGCGGGGCTGCAATTAACAGTAGGCTGGCCGGGAAAAAATCCGTAAGCAGCCACAGAAAATAACTGAAAACCGGCTCGCCCGTGGCCCCGTGAACCTTGTTCAGGATGTCCTTCTGAATGGTGGCCTGCCAAATATCAAGCCCCATCTGCCAAGTAACGGCCGCATACCAGGAAGCACCGACGACGACAAAAATGCCCCAGCCTATCGGGTCGCGCAGAGCCTGCCATTGGCGCGGCTGGCGGTGATACAGGGCGTCGATCAGCAAGGGCAGGGTGACAAACAGCAGGGCCAGCGGGCCTTTGGCCAGTACCGCTGCACCCAGCAGGGAGTAACTGAGCCACAGCCATCCGCGGCCCCCATTCGTTCGCGTGTAGTTCAGTGCGGCCAGAAGTGCCGTGAAGCACAGGGCCGTCAGCAGCATTTCGATTTCTGCCCGACGGGCGAACATGGTAAAGCTTGTATTGGCGAGCAGCAGCTGCGCGGTGAACAATGCCGGCCATGCGCCGAACTGGCGGCGTGCATAGCGGTAAGCGGCCACGACGATGGTCGCTGCAGCCAGGGCGGCAGGCAGGCGCACCGCCCATTCGTTCGGACCTCCAAACAGATGGGCGCTGGCAGTTCCCAGCCAGTACAGCAATGGAGGCTTGGTGAGATAGAGTTCCCCGTTCAGCCGGGGCAGCAGCCAGTCGCCGGTGGCGAACATGGTGCTGATCGGGATGGCCCGGCGTGCCTCGTTATACGACATCAGGGCGATGTCGCCCAACCCCCAGAAGAACACCGCCGCGCCAATAAGGAGCGTCGCGTACAGCAGCCCGCGGTAGAGCTTCAATTCAGCAGAATTCATTTGTGATTTTTTTGTAAGCAACTTGCCTGGCCGAGCGTGCATTTCCTGTCGATTTTGTAGGAGGCAACGGCGGTTTGGTTCGTATCGTACACATCGATATTCAGCTTTTCAGCATTCATACTCAAGCCGACAAAGCCATGATCTTCTCTGGAGAAACGCAAATCCGGGGATTGTTTTTTCAATTTGTAAATTTTCGCGCCGCCTGCGCCGTTGACAATCTGGATTGGCTCGCCGTCTCGTGCGATGACCTGCTGGTTGTGGTCGTGACCGGAGAGATACACGTCAACGTGCGCGTCCTGCATGGCAGATAGCAGGATGGCTGCTTTTTCCTGATCCTGCCCGTAATGTTTCCCATAATTCCTGATCGGGTGGTGTCCGGCTACGATTTTCCACACAGGGGCATTCGTTGCATCGGAGAACTGCTGGCGAATGTAATTTGCCTCTTTCAGCAATGCCTCGCCCTTCAGGTTCGTATCCAGAAAAACAATTCGCAACAATGGGCGTCCGTTGACCTTCCCGAAGTCGGAGGAATAATACTGGCCCGGCATGCGCCAGCGATTCGACCCCAGGTGTTTCCTTGCGTATTCGATTTCGATATTGGAGTCTTTTGCAGGCGAGACAGGGTCGTGATTGCCAAGCACCGCATAAAAAGGAGCAACGCTCAGATAGCTGCCTGAATAGACCTGTTCGAATTTCGAGGCCCATTCGGGGCTGAGGAGCGACAGGGCATTTTTTATATAGAAGTTGTCGCCCAGCAAAACCACGAAATCGATCTTGTGACTTTTCTCGGCCAGCTTTTCCATGGCGCGCGACACCGCCCATTGGTGTAATCCTCCGCTCCCCTGGTCGCCGAGTGCATAGAAGGTGATGTTATCTACCTTCCCCGGATCGGAGGGAATGCGATGAAGCGTTGGGTGAGTGTACAGATAAAGGCCGACAGAAGCGGCAATGAACAGCGCAGCCGACAACAGGGCGATAGCCCACAATTTCCTGGTCATTGAAATATTTTCCCGGTGGAGCGCTCGTTACCAGGCGCTTCGGTTATCTCTTGCAGAGCGTCGCGATTCCCGCGGCGGATCAGCATCAGGTTGCGGGTATAGACCAGCGTGCCGGGCAACTGGCCGAGGATGATGACCGGTTCCGCCCGGTGGATGCCATAGGCCAGTACCGTGAGTCCGCCAATCAGGCTGAGGTACCAGAAGCTCACCGGGATGACGCTTTGCTGATGACGCTCGCTGTGTATCCACTGCACCACGAAACGCATCATGAACATGGTCTGGCCCAACAGGCCGACCAGCAACCATGCCACATCGACCGTGCCCATGCCGCTGAAGTAGGCCTGCCATTTGGCAATGAGATGACCGAGGTAAAAGCCGAGTCCGTGATCCATGTTATGCCTCGCTCACCACGGGCCGTTTGGCGCGGCGCAACAGCCACAGCATGCCGGCCAGGTCGACGATGCCGACAAGCAGGCGGTCCAGGGTGCCGTAGTTCGACACGCCGCGCTCGCGCGGCCGGTGGTGAACCGGCACCGACACCACGCGGCCGCCGCAACGCTGGACGAGGGCGGGCAGGAATCGGTGCATATGATCGAAATACGGCAGGTCGAGAAACACGTCGCGGCGGAACAGCTTGAGGCCGCAGCCGGTATCCGGCGTGCTGTCGTGCAGGATGCGGGAGCGTATGCCGTTGGCGATGATCGAGGAGAATCGCTTGATCCAGCTATCGCGCCGCGCATGACGGCGATTGCCGCCGACCAGGCGTACGCCTTCCTCCACTGCAGCCATCAACTTCGGGATATCGGCGGGATCGTTCTGCCCGTCGCCATCCAGGGTGGCAATCCATTCTCCCTGCGCCGCCTTGACGCCGCTCCTGACAGCAGTGCTCTGGCCGCAGCTCCGGGCGTGGCGCAGTACGCGCAACTGCGGCAACTCAGCCTGCATGGCCTTCAATTGCAGGAGGGTATCGTCGGTGCTGCCGTCATCGACGTAGATGATTTCATATTTCACCACCCCATCCAGGGCGGTACGTATTTCCTCAAGCAAAGGGCGGATGTTGCCGGCTTCGTTCCGGACGGGCACAACGACGGATAGCAGATGTAGCGAAAGGGAAGGAAGCAGTGACTGTGACTGCAAGTTGGTCGGATTCTTCATGGGGAGCCTTTCTGCACTTCCCATGCCAGTACCCGTTAATCAGGACTTTTAATGCGACAGATTGTTGAATAATTCAGATTAACAGCATGAAAAACATCATGTTATTGATGGGGCGTGAGAATGCTGGAGCCCCGCTGGATGAGCAGCGTATTTGAGAATTACCCATGCAAAAATTGCGTGATCATGCAAAGTGTTCGCGCAATTTTTGCAGATCAATCCACGCTGGCGTTATCGAACTGAATGCTGGCTAGCAGGCCGCCTCCCGCCGCATTGCTGAGTTTCAGCGTGCCGGCATGATTGCTTAGCGCGCGTTGGGCGATGGCGAGGCCCAGCCCGTATCCCGAGGGCTGACTTCTGTCATTTTCGGAGGGTAAACGATAGAAGGGCTGGAATACCTTGCCTAATTCCTCATCCGGAATGCCGGGGCCGTGGTCGCGTATCAGTATGGTCGGTTTATGCGATTCGCTGGTGAGCCGGATTTCCACGGCGCTGGCGTCAGCGGTGTATTTGATGGCGTTGCGAATGACGTTCTCGAAGGCACGGCGCAGCAGTTCGCGCTGGCCGTCGATCTCGGCCTTGATGTCGGCGCGATACTCGATGGTGCGCCCGTTGGCCTGGGCCTCGAAGCCGACATCCTGAATGATTTCTTCCAGCAGGTCGTTGATGCTGACTTTCTCCTTGCCGTCATTGCCGATGCCTGACTCCAGTCGCGCCAGGGTGAGTATTTGCCCCAGCAGTTCATCGAGGCGTTCGGTTTCGCGTTCGATGCGGCCCAGCGCCATGGCCACCTTATCCGGTTGCTGCTGGGCAATCCCCACGGCGAGTCGCATGCGCGCGACCGGCGAGCGGAGCTCGTGGGAAACGTCGTGCAAGAGCTGTCTTTGAGCGTTAAGCACCCTTTGTACCCGCGTTGCCATAAAGTCGAAATCCTTGCCCAGGTCGGAGAGTTCGTCATTACGGCTGCCGATGAAAGGCGTTACCCGCGCGTCGAGGTCGCCCTCGGCCAAGCGTGTGCTCACTTTGCGCAGATGCCTGATCGGGCGGGTGAGATAGGTGGCGAAGATAGCGCTGAACAGCAGGCTGGCCAAAAGTGCGATCAGGATCTGCACACTGGGCGGCGGCATGCGCGGCGGACCGGCGCTGGCGCTGTCGGCGGGCAGGAACAGCAAGTAACGGGACCCGTCAGGCGCGGTCACTTCCTTTACGCTGCGTTTGCCGCGGCTGCGTTCCAGCGCTTTGAACGCCTTGGCGAGCGCGACGTGGGAGACGGGGCGGCCAAGCGCATCCTGGCCGGCGGCATCGACGATCAGGACGCCTGGAGCGCGTTGCCCCGGCCATTCAACCAGCAAGTCGCGTGCGCCGGCAACGCCGCCATGGCGTAACGCATTTGCAGTCAGCCCGACGACGAATTCGGCGCGGCGGTCGCGCTGGATGCCTTCTTCATTCTGCTGGCGCTGGTCGTGAAAATACACCGCACCGCCGATGGCCGCACCAATCAGTATCAGCGTGAGCGACAGGCTGATGAACAGTTTCCAGAAAAGACGTCCCATCTGTTGTTTCCTGCTGAAAGGCGCTTAGCCCGGGATGAATTGATAGCCGACGTTGCGCACCGTCTGGATGGGCGAGCGGCCGTCGTCCAGCGTGCCCAGCTTTTGCCGCAGGTTGCTGACGTGCACGTCGATGCTGCGGTCGTATTTTGTTTCCGGCCGGCCCAGTGCCTGCGCAAACAGGTCGGCCTTGGTGACGACGTGGCCGGCATGCTTGATCAGCACTTCCAGCAGCGCGTATTCGCTGGTGGTGAGCGACAGCGGCTGCCCGTTCCACTCGATGATGCGTTCGGCGGCATGCAGTGCGGCGCGGCCCACGCGCAGCACGCCGTCGCGCTGCGCTGTCGCATCGCGCACCACCACCCGCCGCTGGATGGCGTGCAGGCGGGCGACCAGTTCGCGCGGGTTGAACGGCTTGGTGAGGTAATCGTCGGCGCCGAGCTCGAGGCCGACGATGCGGTCGATGTCGTCGCCCTTGGCGGTGAGCATGATGACGGGAATCTGGCTGGTGTTGCGGATCAGGCGCAGGGTATCGAAGCCGTTCATGCCCGGCATCATCACGTCCAGCACCACAAGGTCGTATTTTCCGGACAGCGCCATGCGCGCGCCCTGATGCCCGTCATGGGCGAATTCCAGGGCGAAATCCTCGGCTTCCAGATACTCTTCCATCATCTGGCACAGCTCGATGTCGTCGTCGATCAGCAGGACTTGCAGCACGTAGGATCACGCTCCGAATAGTGGGGTTATGTGATTCTGCCAAAGAACGGCAGGCCGTAGTGTCGCTCCTTACAAACTATTACGTACTATTACGCCCTCTGAACGCAAGCCTACACGCAAATATGGAAAATGATCGTCGTGTTCATTGTTCATCGACCATCAGGAGGTCCATCATGGGTAAGAGTCATAAATATCTGGTTTCCGCCGCGCTGATCACCGCATCGCTGTTTGCTGCTGGTACGGCGATATCCGCAGAGAGCGGAGAGCGTTGCGACAAGAGACATCACGGCAAAATGGGTGCGGGGCATGGTGACATGCATCACGGATTCCAGCAAAAGCTCAAGGCGCTCGACCTGACCGCCGCGCAGCAGGAGCAGGTGAAAGCGATCATGGAAAAGCAGAAGCCCTTGCGCGAGGCCAGGATGAAAGAGATGCACGAGTCTCGCCAGGCCTTGCGTGAAGCCACGCGCAGTGATGCTTACGACAGTGCCAAGGTGCGCGAAATCGCCAACAAGCAGGCTGCGCTACACGCCGACATGACCGTGCTGCGCGTCGAAACCATGCATCAGGTGTACGCTATTCTGACGCCAGAGCAGAAGCAGAAGTGGGATGCAAAACGCTCGCGTCACGGTGCTGTCGAAAAGAGCTGATAATCTCGCTCTTGAATTGATTTACTCCCTTCTCCGGGCGATGCGAAAGCTGAACCCGGAGTTTTTAAATTAGCAGTGATGCCATGAAAATTAATAACACACTACCTCTGCCGGTTTTGTTTTCCGTACTCTTTATGCTGGCGGCCTGCAGCCCTTCGAAAGACGAAAACAAGGCGCCTCCGCCTCAAAAGGCGGATGTCGGGGTCGTGGTGATTGCACCCAGCACCCAGGCCATCGTCAACGAGCTGCCGGGTCGTACCAACGCGCGCATGATTGCCGAGATCCGCCCGCAAGTAAGCGGCATCATCTTGGAGCGTACTTTCGTCGAGGGCGCCAACGTCAAGGCCGGCGACGTGCTGTACCGTATTGATCCTGCCATTTACCAGGCCGAAGTCGCCAGCGCGCAAGCGTCGCTGGAAAAGGCCGAAGCCAACCTGAAATCCATCCAGGTGAAAGCCGAGCGCTATGCCGAGCTGCTGACCATCAATGCCGTCAGCAAGCAGGATAATGACGATGCCCAGGCGTCATTGAAGCAGGCGCAGGCCGATATTGCGCTGGCCCGTGCCGCGCTGCAAACCGCGCGCATCAATCTCGGCTATACGCGGATCACCGCGCCGATTTCGGGCCGCGTCGAAACCTCCGTGATCACGCCTGGCGCCCTCGTCACGGCCAACCAGGCCACCGCACTCACCACCGTGCAGCAACTCGATCCTATTTATGTCGACGTCACGCAGCCCAGCGGCGAATTGCTGCGCCTGAAGCGCGAATTCGCCAAGGGCAAGCTCAAGCGCGTCGGCGCCGACGAAGCGCGCATCAAGGTGATGCTGGAAGACGGCAGTGAATACCCACATGCCGGCCGCCTGAAATTCAGCGGCGTCACCGTTAACCCGACCTCCGGCGCAGTCACGCTGCGCGCCGTCGTGCCCAATCCCGAAGGCCTGCTGATGCCCGGTATGTATGTGCGAGCGCAACTGGATGAGGCGGTGGATGAGGCCGCTATCCTGGTGCCGCAGCAGAGCGTCACGCGCACCGCCAAGGGCGAGGCGATGGTGCTGGTGGTCAATGCTCAGAGCAAGGTCGAGCAACGGCCGGTAGAAGTCGGCCGCGCCATCGGTGGCCAATGGTTGGTCAATGCCGGACTGAATGCCGGCGATCGCGTGATTGTCGATGGCGTGCAGAAGATCAAGGTCGGCGACGAGGTGCAAGCCCGCACGATGTCCGCCGAAGCGGCCATCAAGACCGGCGAAGCTGGCGGAAAGTAAGGCGCGACCATGGCCCGTTTCTTCATCGATCGCCCCATTTTTGCCTGGGTCATCGCCATCGTCATCATGCTGGCCGGCCTGACATCGGTCTTCACCTTGCCGCTGGAGCAATATCCCGACATCGCGCCGCCGCGTGTCAACATCAACGCCACCTACACCGGCGCCTCGGCCAAGACCATCGAGGATTCGGTGACGCAGGTGATCGAGCAGTCCATGAAGGGGATCGACAACCTCACCTACATGACCTCGTCGAGCAATTCTTCCGGCAGCGCCAGCGTTTCGCTGACCTTCAATGCCGGCACCGATCCCGATGTGGCCCAGATGCAGGTGCAGAACAAGCTGCAGCAGGCCATGCCGCGCCTGCCGCAGGTGGTGCAGAACCAGGGCGTGCGGGTCAACAAGTCCAACATCGACTTCCTGCTGGTGGTCTCGCTGATTTCCGATGACCCGAAGGTCTCGCCCATCGATATCGGCGATTACATCAACAGCACGCTGCTCGACCAGGTCAGCCGGATCGACGGCGTGGGCGAAGTGCAGGCCATTGGCGGCGGCTATGCGATGCGCGTGTGGATGGATCCGGCCAGACTGGTGAAATACAACCTGATGCCGTCCGACATCAGTGCCGCGATCCAGGCACAGAACACCGAAGTTTCCGCCGGCCAGCTGGGCGGCCTGCCCGCTGCGCCGGGCCAGCAGCTCAACGCCACGATTACTGCGCGCAGCAAGCTGCAGACGGTGGAAGAGTTCAGCAATATCGTCCTGAAATCCACCACCGAAGGTTCCGTGGTGCGTCTCGCCGACGTGGCGCGGCTGGAGCTCGGCGCCGACAGCTATACGCCGCGTACGGAATTCAACGGCAAGATATCCGCCGCGATGATTGTGCGTCTCGCAGCAGGCGCCAATGCGCTGGATACTGCCGATGCGGTGAAGGCCAAAATGAAGGAGCTGGAGCCGTACTTCCCTTCAGAACTGAAGCTGCGCGCCGAGATCGGCTACGACACGACGCCGTTCGTGAAAATTTCCATCGAAGAGGTTGTCAAGACCTTGATCGAGGCCATCGCGCTGGTGGTGCTGATCATGTATGTCTTCCTGCAAAACTGGCGCGCGACGCTGATTCCGGCGATTGCCGTGCCGGTGGTGCTGCTCGGTACCTTCGGCGTGCTGGCGGCGTTCGGCTACACCATCAACACGCTGACAATGTTCGCGCTGGTGCTGGCCATCGGCTTGCTGGTGGACGATGCCATCGTCGTGGTCGAGAACGTCGAGCGTGTGATGAGCGAGGAAGGGCTATCGCCCAAGCAGGCGACGCGCAAATCCATGGGCGAGATTACCGGCGCGCTGGTCGGCATCGCGCTGGTGCTGTCCGCGGTATTCGTGCCCATGGCGTTCTTCGGCGGCTCCACTGGCGTGATTTACCGCCAGTTCTCCATCACGATTGTTTCAGCGATGCTGCTATCGGTGCTGGTGGCGCTGGTGCTGACCCCCGCGCTGTGCGCCACGCTGCTGCAGCCTGTCGACCGCGCGCATCCGCACGGCCAGCGCGGCTTCTTCGGCTGGTTCAACCGCAATTTCGACCGCTCTTCGCGCAAGTACCAGTCCACGGTGCAGCTGGTGCTGCGCCGCAAGGTGGTTTCGCTGCTGGTCTATGGTGCCATCGTCGCCGTGCTGGCCGCGCTGTTCCACCGCCTGCCGACGGCTTTCCTGCCGGACGAGGACCAGGGCATCCTGATGGCGCAGGTGCAATTGCCGGTCGGCGCGACGGATTACCGCACACTCAAGGTGATGGATCAGATCGAGGAATACTTCGTCAAAAAGCCGGAAGTGGTCGAATCCATTGTGACCATTACCGGCATGGGCCAGGGCGGGGGCGGCAGCCAGAATGCCGGCCGCGCGTTCATCAAGCTGCGCGACTGGTCGCAGCGGACCGGAACCTCCCAGAGCGCTGCCGCGATTGCGCAGCAAGCGACCAGGGATCTGTCAAACATCCGCGATGCCAAGATTTTCGTCATGCAGCCGCCTACCGTGCGCGGCCTCGGCCAAAGCTCCGGTTTCACCATGCAGTTGCGCGATATCGCGGGCAAGGGGCACGAAGCCCTGGTCGCCGCACGCGACCGCTTCCTGGAACTGGCCGGGCAGGATCCGCGTCTCAACCGGGTGCGCAGCACCGGCCTCGACGACACGCCGGAATTTCGCGTCGATATCGACGACAAAAAAGCCGGCGCCTTCAATCTCTCCACCTCGGCCATCAACAGCACGCTGGCGATTGCCATGGGCGGCGATTACGTCAACGACTTCATCCACAACGGCCGCGTGAAGAAGGTGTACGCGCAGGCCGACGCGCCGTATCGCATGCAGCCTGAGAGCATCGGCGAGTGGTACGTGCGCAACAACAATGGCGAGATGGTGCCGTTCTCGGCCTTTTCCACCAGCCGCTGGACCTACGGCTCGCCGTTGCTGGAGCGCTACAACGGTATTTCCTCGCTGGAGGTCGTCGGCGAACCGGCAGACGACGTCAGCTCGGGCGATGCGATGCTGCTGGTGGAAGAGCTTGTGCGGCAATTGCCGGAAGGCTTCGGCCTGGACTGGACCGGGGCTTCCTACCAGGAACGCTTGTCCGGCTCGCAAGCGCCGCTGCTGTATGCGATCTCCATCCTGTTCGTCTTCTTGTGCCTCGCCGCGCTGTACGAAAGCTGGGCGGTGCCATTCTCGGTGATGCTGATCGTGCCGCTGGGCGTTGTCGGCGCCGTGCTTGCGACCACGCTGCGCGGAATGTCGGGCGACGTGTATTTCCAGGTTGGTTTGCTGACCACGGTCGGTCTGGCCGCCAAGAACGCCATCCTGATCGTCGAATTCGCCAAGCAATTGCAGGAGCAGGGCAGGCCGCTGATCGAGGCGACCATGCAGGCGGTGCGGCAGCGGTTGCGGCCCATCCTGATGACGTCGCTGGCATTCACCTTCGGCGTGATTCCTCTCGCATTCAGTACCGGCGCGGGTGCAGCCAGCCGTCAGGCCATCGGTACCGGGGTACTCGGCGGCATTATTACGGCTACGCTGCTGGGCATTTTCTTTGTGCCCTTGTTCTATGTGCTGATCCGTACAGTGTTCCCCTACCGGCCGGATGAAGATGATGCCCCGGTCGTGGCTGTGAATTGATGAATAGAGCTATGAATAAAACGTTGATTTCTCTTGCGATCGCCGCGCTGCTCGGCGGTTGCGCTTCGATGGCCCCCGATTATCAGCGACCGCAAGCGCCGGTCGCGGCGGAGTGGGGCAGCGAAGCCGCCAAGGGCGACTTGCGCGTGTCGGACATCGGCTGGCGCGAGTTCTTTGTGGATGACAAGTTGCGCAAGCTGATCGCGATAGCCCTCGAAAACAACCGCGACCTGCGCGTGGCCGCGCTCAATATCGAAAAGGCGCGCGCTGAATATCGCATCGAGCGCGCCGACCTGTTCCCCACGGTCAATGCCGGCGGCAGTGCAACCATCCAGCACAACGGTTCCGGTTCGAGTTCGGGCAGTTCCAACTCCACTTCCGGCACGACAACGGGCTCCAGCTCCGGCAGCAACTCGGGCACTTCCCGGAGTTACCGTGCCAATATCGGCTTCAGCGCCTATGAACTGGATTTCTTCGGCCGCATCCGCAGCCTCAACGACCAGGCACTGCAATTGTATTTTGCGACCGAAGAAGCGCGCCGCAGCACGCAGATTTCGCTGGTCGCCGAAGTGGCCAATGCCTGGCTGACGCTCGCGGCGGATCGCGAACGCCTGCGGCTGGCGCAGAATACCTTCTCCAGCCAGAAGGAATCGTACAACCTGACAAAACGCCGCTTCGAACTCGGCGTCGCATCCGAACTCGATGTGCGCCAGGCGCAGACCACGATGGACACCGCGCAGGTGGATGTGGCCCGTTACACGGCATTGGTGCGTCAGGACGATAACGCGCTGACGCTGCTGCTCGGCGCGCCGCTGCCCCAGGACTTGCGGCCGGAAGGCGACAAGATTGAAGTGACCGCGCTGGCCGAGCTGCCGACCGGAATCCCTTCGGAAGTTTTGCAGCGCCGCCCCGACGTGCTGCAGGCCGAACACCAGCTGCGCGCCGCCAACGCCAATATCGGCGCCGCACGCGCGGCTTTCTTCCCGACCATCTCGCTGACCGCCTCGGTGGGTACCGCCAGCAGCGAGCTGTCGGGGCTGTTCGGCGGCGGCTCTGGTTTCTGGACCTTCGTGCCGCAGATCACGATTCCGATCTTCAACGCCGGCCGTAACCAGGCCAACCTGGATGTTTCGGAAGTGCAGAAGGACATCAATATCGCCCAGTACGAAAAAGCGATCCAGACGGCCTTCCGCGAGGTGGCCGATGAGTTGGCGCTGAAGGCCACGCTGGACGAACAGCTTGCCGCGCAGAGGTCGCTGGTGGATGCCACCGACGTCAGTTACCGCCTGTCCGAAGCCCGCTTCAAGAGCGGCATCGACAGCTACCTGACCGTGCTGGATTCGCAACGCGCGATGTATGCCTCGCAACAAAACCTGATTACGCTGCGGCTGACCGTACTCAGCAATCAGGTCACGCTTTACAAGGTGCTCGGCGGCGGCTGGAGCGAGTATTCGGCTGCAAACGGCAACGCGGAATAGAGGTTTTGCAGTGCCACATTAGTATTCGCACGTATTGATTAATTGCCTCGTTGCTCCCTATCCTGCCTTAAGGTCGGAGGATGCATCCTGAACGGTTCCTGAAGGTGGATGCGGTGACCAAGAACACCACAAAAGGGGCAGAATCATGAAAACAATCGCCATCGCTCGTATCGTTGCCGCTACCGATTTTTCCGCTGCTGCAGAGCGGGCAGTACGTCGCGGCGCGCTCATCGCGAAACAGCTCGGTGCCGAATTTCACCTGCTGCATGTGGTATATCCGCTCGATTTGTACCCGGGACTGATGCTCGCATTCGATTCCCGGCAAACCGAACTTGAGCGATTGCGTCAGGAAACCGGAAAAACCCGGCTGGATGCCATGGCGGACGCCTTGCAGCAGGAATATGGCATTCGGATCAAAACCGCGACGCGCATCGGGCGTGCTCACACGCAAATCGCCGAGTATGCAGCTGTCCACGCTGCCGGTCTGCTGGTGGTCGGTGCGCGCGGCGAAAATACCATGCTGGATCTGCTGCTGGGCTCTACCGCTTCCCGCCTGCTGCGCGTCGCTACCTGTCCGGTGCTGATCGTCAGGAATGCCGAAGCCGTCGCCTATCGACAAGCCATTGCCGCGGTCGATTTCCCAGAAGGGTCTGCTGCCGTGCCAACGTTTGCCCGCACCGTCGCCCCGGATGCCCGCATCGAGGTGCTGCACATTTTCGATCTGGTGCAGGAAGCGCGCATGCGGGAAATTGGCCTGGACGACGCCCAGCTCCAGAAGTATCGCGATGACGCGCTGGCCCAGACGCAAACGCAACTGGATGAAATGCTGGCGGTGCTGGAGGACGAGCGCATGACCCGCCAGGCCCTGACCGGCTATCCGCCGGAGGAGATCTGCGCCCGTGCCGTTACGCTAGGTGCCGATTTGATCGTCCTGGGCAGGCAAGGCAAGAGCGATTTACAGGAGTTCCTGCTGGGAACCGTCAGCAAGGACGTGGCCAGCGCGGCAGATTGCGACGTGCTGTTGACCACCTGACCTGGGCGAGCTTGGCTACACAATAAAAAAGGCCAGCTTGCGCTGGCCTGAGAATCGCAACCGGTTGTATCAATTGCCGATGCGATAGAGCACTTCCTCTTCGCCGGCGAGCTTGCCGGTGACGGCGTCCACTTCGATTTCGATCATCTTGCCGTTATTGGTGCGGATGACGAATTCATAGGAAATTTCGCCGTCGTCTTCCATGTCGTATTCGGTGTTCAGCACATCGCCCGGATATTTATCCAGGGCGATCTTGATCGCTGCATCCAGCCGAACCTTGGCCCTGGATTTGAATTCTTTCGCATTGGCGCGGATTTCGCGCTCGATGCGGTTGATCTTTCCTGTGGCGGCATCGCATTCGGCTTCCCAGCCGAACCCGTCCTGGCCCTGGATATCGATCTCGTATTGCGATTTGCCGTCCTCGATTTCGGAGCTCAGCGACATCAGCTTGCCCGGATGCTTGTCCTGCGCGGCTTTCACGCAGTTGTCCAATGCGGTCGGCGCGGCATGCGCGGCTGTCGTCATCGCAAGCAGTGCTGCGGCGAGGCCGATGTTCAGCAGTTTTTGGTTCATGTTTTCTCCCTGCTATAAATTCGTATCTGTCGGAAATAAAAAAGGACGGCAGGTGAGTGCCGTCCTTTCGATTGTAGCTGCAATCCGGTTTAGCGGTTGCAAACGTACATGGTGACTTCAAAGCCGAAACGCATTTCGGTAGCTTCAGGTTTCGTCCACATGGTGCTCTCCTTTTCATTCGGTCGGTAAATGGGTACGAGTGCTTACTCGTATGACTGTCATGATAGGGATGAATTGCAGCCTTGAACTCGGGCCTATCATGAATTGCGGCTAAGCAATTTCATGATGTCAATTCTGGTCAAGTTTTGAACGACACATGCCTCCACCCCATTTTATCCAATGAGGATAAGTCCAGGCAGTCCAGCCATGAAGTTTCATGGCTGGACTGCCTGAGCCTTGGGCTAGTGTTGCGCCGGAAAATCAGCGGCGATAGTGATGATGGCCTCGCCAATCATGGTGATACTGATAATAACCACCTGGATAACCGTAATAATAACCTCGGTCATGATGATGGTCAGGCACGACCACACAGCCCGATAGGATGAATACCATGACTGCCAATAGCACACTCAAACGTTTCATCTGGACCTTGAAATACTATCTGGTGTTTTGACGGAAGATATGGCTCACCAGCAATAACTCTCCATATCAGCATTGCTACTTCCTATAACGGGCAAGGTGGGGTCTGCGATGACAGACAAATGAGGCCGGTTGTACTGGGCGGTGGGTGGAAGGAGCGATTGCCTGACCGCACAAACAAAAAAGCCGGCGCAAGCCGGCTTTTTTCATGCTTCGCTTATATCAGGCAACTTGCTGGATGCCCGCCAGCAGCCACGAGGATTTCGCGTCGCGGAGATCTTTCTGCACGTGCCAGATTTCATCGAAGCGTTCAGCCTGGCCGTCGTTTTCGCGGATCTGGCCGGTGAAGCGCACGCTCGCAATCGAGTAGTCTCCCTCATCGGCGACTTCCAGCAATTCGGCATCGATGAAGTCCACATCGGTTCTTTGCGCCGCATCGCCACGCTCGTGCAACTGCATGGAAATTTCAGCGAACATTTCCGGCGTGGTGTACTCGCGGATATCGTTCAGATCCTTGCGGTCGTTGGCCGCTTGCAGGCGGATGAACGAGCGCTTGCCGTTGCGCAGGAATTCCTCGACCGGGAAGTCGGCGGGAATCATTGCCGATGCAATGGGAGCCATCGCAGGAGCAGCGCCGCCGCCGATGAGCGGTTCGCGTACCGGTGCGGGCTCATGATATGGCGCACCTTGTCCTGCGAACTGCATGGCCGGGCTCCGCGCCTTGGCGAAACGCGAGATGAGGAAAAGCACCAGACCGCCAGCCAGCAAGGCCAGCAGGATGCCGCCCATCGCGCCGCCCAGGCCCATGTTGGCCAGCAGCGCGCCGAGACCGGCACCGATGGCGAGACCTGCCAGCGGGCCCAGCCATTTGCTGGCGCCGGAAGGCTGTTGGGGTTGCTGGGTTGGCTGTTGTTGCGCTTGCTTCTGTTGTGTCGTGGTCTGGTCGGGGGATTTCTGCGGCGCCTGTTGTACCGTGCGCTGTTTGCCGAAGCTGCTGCCACCGCCGAAGCGTTTGCCAGCCTCGGCCGCCAAGGGCGCGAACAAGGCGATGCAGGTGAAAGCCACCATCAGGGTCGAAAAAAGGCGTTTCATGGGTTTCCTCTAAATGAATTCGGGAGTCGTTCCGGCGAACTTCGAGAATACCAGCATAAGCGTCGTTGCAAGTTCGATAAAAACTTACTATTTAATCGTTTCTATCGAAGTGCTGACACGCCAGGCGCTGATGCTGTGGGGCAGGGGCCGTCGAGGAGTAAGAAAGTACTAGCCTTTGTAGCGGCCGGAAAGCCACGGTAGAAGCGTACAGCAATACTTTTTCTGAACCCGGGGCGCTTTTCGCTATCACAATGCAATATCCCTGCTATTCCAGGAGCGCATGATGAAAAAAGACACCACTCCACGTTTCCGCAAGCTGTTGTTCCTCCCTTTCCTGCTGTTCGGTCCGATTGCCGGAGCTTATGCCGAGACCGATTGCAAACCCTTGAAAACCGGCGAGAAAGAAGCTCCCTTCTTCAAGCCTGCGTTCGATGGCCAGACGCGCACGTGCGGCGTTTCAACCAAGGCGAGTATCGACGTGACTGTCGTGGCCAAGGGTTTGCGTAAGCCATGGGCGATAGAGCCGCTGCCGGACGGCCAGTGGCTGGTTAACGAAAAACGCGGCCAGATGCGTGTGGTATCGCCCGATGGCAAGATCGGCCCCGCCATCAAGGGCGTGCCGGAGGTCGATGCGGGCGGGCAGGGCGGTTTGCTGGATATTGCGCTGAGCCCCGACTTTAAGAATGACCGTACGGTCTACTGGAGCTTCACCGAGCCGCGCGATAACGGCAACGGTACCAGCGTCGCGCGGGGCGTGCTGTCGGCGGACGGTGCGAAGCTCGATCAGGTGAAAGTCATCCTGCACACGCGTCCTACCTACGACAACAACATGCATTACGGATCGCGCCTCGCCTTCGGCCCGGACGGCATGCTCTACGTCACCATGGGCGAGCGCTCGGATATCGAAACGCGTCCGCAAGCCCAGCACCTCAACAGCCATTTCGGCAAGGTGCTGCGCGTCAAGCCCGACGGTACGCCGCCGCGGGACAATCCCTTCGTCAAACAAGCCGATGCCTTGCCGGAAATCTTTACCTACGGCCACCGCAATATCCAGGCCTCCGCCTTCGACAGCCAGGGTCGCCTATGGATAGTGGAGCACGGCCCGCGCGGCGGCGACGAGGTGAATCTCCTGCAAGCGGGCAAGAACTACGGTTGGCCGATGCAGGTCTACGGCATCGAATACTCCGGCGCCAGGATCAAGACTGCCGCCAGCCAGCGGCCCAACATGCAACAGCCCGTCTATTACTGGGATCCGGTCATCGCCCCCTCGGGCGCGCAGTTCTACAGCGGCAATGCCGTGCCGGAGTGGCAGGGCAATCTCTTCGTCGGCGCCATGCGCCAGGCCCGACTGGTCAGGCTGGTGGTCGACAACGACCGCGTCACCGGCGAAGAGCATTTGCTGGTCGACCGGGGGCAGCGTATCCGCGATGTGAAGCAGGGCATCGACGGGGCGATTTACGTGGTGAACGATGATGGCGAGCTGCTGCGCGTGGGGCCGAAAAAACGCTGAAATATCAAGCCTGTCAGATCCCGGCGTAGTAGCTCAGGTTGAACGATTTGATCCCTTGGGGATGACCTTGCTGCATCAGGATCAGCTTGAATTTTTCCGTGACTTGCGCTGTTTTCTCCGGCAACACGACATTGAAAGTCTGGGTGTAGGTTTTGCCTGCCGGGACAGCTAGCCGGGTTGATCCGCTCAACGACTCTTCCGGCAACCCTTCCACGCGCAGGATGTATTGCGCCTTGGCCGTGGTTTTATTGGTAATGCGCACGATATATCGGTTCTTGAGGTCACCGTTCGATAAACGCGTTACCAGCGGTTGCGCATGGTGCTGCACGGTCGCATCGAAGGGCGTCAGGTTATTGGCCGTGTAAATCACGAATCCCAGCATGCCGGCCAGTACCGCCGAGTAGCCTGCGGTCTTGGCATTGAAA
>DATHWE010000060.1:0-27287 GCA_035460905.1 Methylophilaceae bacterium
GGCGTTATAATGTATTTTTTCATGTTGACCCCGGCCAATGAAGAGCGAAATGCAATTCTTGAAGTTGGTTTAAATTCTGCATGTAATTCATTAGACAATCAAGCTTTTATGGCAATTTTGAACATCTTGCATTATCCCGACGAGCGCCTGCATACGGTAGCCCGGCCGGTTGTTGAAGTCGACGACAGGATACGTCGGCTGATCGATGATATGGCCGACACCATGTACGCCGCGCCTGGCATTGGCTTGGCTGCAACGCAGGTCGACGTACACGAGCAGGTGGTCGTGATCGATATTCCCGAGGATAAAAAGGGTTTGCGCGCCTTTATCAACCCTCGCATTGTGAACAGCTGCGGGACCCAGGATTATGAAGAAGGCTGCTTGTCCGTGCCCGGCATTTACGAGACCGTGCGCCGTGCCGAGAAGGTGACAGTCGAAGCGCTGGATCGCAACGGCGAGAAATTCACACTGGAAGCGGACGGCTTGCTGGCCGTGTGCATACAGCATGAAATAGATCACCTCAAAGGCAGGGTATTCGTCGAATACCTGTCGCAGCTCAAGCAGGGCCGCATCAAGAACAAACTCAAGAAGCGCCTGCGCGAAACCATGTAATTTCTCGGTGCAGCATGTTCGCAGACGGAGTCGAGGCTGTACCGTCTGCGTTCTTTTGCCTGGTCTGCGAACGAAGCCTGCACCAAAATTGAGATAGAGATGAAAATAATTTTTGCCGGAACGCCTGAATTCGCGGTGCCAGCGCTGGCGGCATTGATCGCAGCCGGCCACGAAATCGTACTGGTGCTGACCCAGCCGGATCGGCCAGCCGGCCGCGGCATGAAGCTGAAGGCCAGCCCGGTCAAGGAACTTGCTCAACAGCATGGTCTTCCGATCTACCAGCCCGAAACGCTCAAAACCGCCGAAAGCCAAGCGCCCGTCGCCGCTGTCGAAGCGGGCGTGATGGTCGTTGCCGCATATGGTCTCATCCTGCCGCAAGCGGTGCTCGATATGCCGCGCCGGGGCTGCCTCAATATCCATGCGTCGTTGTTGCCCCGCTGGCGCGGTGCGGCGCCCATCCAGCGTGCGATTCTTGCCGGCGATGCGGAAACCGGCGTGACCATCATGGAGGTCGTGCTGGCGCTGGATGCCGGTGCGATGCTGAAAAAAGGCGTTGTGCCGATTACCGAGCGTGACACTGCGCAAAGTCTGCATGATGCCCTCGCGGAAATGGGCGGGCGCTTGATGGTCGAAACCTTGGCGGAACTGGATGCGATACAGGCTCAGCCGCAGGATGAGGCGCTGGTGACGTATGCCGAAAAACTGCGCAAGGACGAAGCACCGCTGGACTGGCATGGCAAGGCTGACGATCTGGCACGACAGGTACGTGCGTTCAATCCCTTTCCTGTGGCGCAAGCGACATTCCAGGGGGAGCCTTGGCGTATCTGGATGGCTTATGCCGTGCCGGATGTTTCAGGGACTCCCGGTGAGGTTGTCGATACCTCCGACGGCATGCTCGTGGCCTGCGGCGCAGGAGCGCTACGCATTACCGAAGTGCAGAAGCCTGGCGGGAAACGTTTGCCGGCACGGGATTTTCTCGCGGGCAATCCGCTCAAGCCCGGCGACCGGTTTGCCGCTTGAATTTTTGACGATGGCCGCCATCTAATCGGCGTCGATATTGAAGAGGTAAAAAAAGTATATGTTGGGCAACTGGTTGAAAACATCGATCCTGATGGCGGGCATTGTGGTGTTGTTCGGCATGGTCGGCGCAGCGCTGGGTGGCGCGGGCGGCATGCTGATCGCGCTGGCGTTTGCCGGGGCGATGAATGTCTACGCCTACTGGTTTTCCGACAAGGCAGTACTACGCATGTACAACGCGCGCGAAGTCGATGCGCAAAGCGCGCCCAGGTTCTACAATATGATCAAGGAGCTGGCTGCCAATGCCGGCTTGCCGATGCCGCGCGTTTATATCATCGATGAGGCGCAGCCCAATGCGTTCGCTACCGGCCGCAACCCTGAAAATGCCGCGGTTGCAGCGACTACCGGCATCATGCAGATCCTTTCCGAGCGCGAACTGCGCGGCGTCATGGCGCATGAGCTGGCCCATGTGAAGCATCGCGACACTTTGATCTCGACGATTTCCGCGACCATCGCCGGTGCGATTTCCTCGATCGCCCAGTTTGGCATGCTGTTCGCCGGTGGAGATCGAGATCGCGGTGTGCATCCTGCCGTGGCGATCCTGATCATGATCCTGGCACCGATAGCCGCGATGTTGATCCAGATGGCGATTTCGCGTTCGCGCGAATTTGAAGCCGATCGCGGCGGTGCCGAAATCAGCGGCGATCCCGGAGCATTGGCTTCCGCCCTGCAAAAAATCCATAACTACGCGCATCGCGTACCGATGGAAACTGCCGAGCAGCATCCGGAAACGGCGCAGATGATGATCATCAATCCCTTATCCGCCGAGGGCATCAAAGGCCTCTTCAGCACCCATCCGCAGACCGAGGAACGGGTTGCGCGACTGATGGCTATGGCCATCTGACGCCGGCAGCCGCTCTTGGATAAAAGCCAGCAACTCGCTGCCCAGGCTATTGGCCAGGTTCTGGGTGGGCGCAATCTTACGCAGGCGCTGGAAAGTCTCTGGCGCCTGCATCCGCAACTGACGCCGCAGCAGCGCTCGATCACGCAGGACCTGAGTTATGGCGTGCTGCGGCATTATGGTCAGCTCCAGGCGGTGCTCGAGCAATTGCTGGAACGCCGGCTGGAAGACGAGTCGGTGCGCTGCCTTCTGCTGGCGGCCTTGTATCAGCTGGAGCACGGCAAGGCTTCCGCGTATGCGGTGGTCGATCACGCAGTCAAGGCTGTGGTGAGAATGAAAAAAGCCTGGGCAAAGGGACTGGTGAATGCTGTGCTGCGCAATTTTCTGCGCCGCCGCGAAACGTTACTGGCAGCCATTGCCGGCGATGAGGTTGCCCGCTATTCCTATCCGCAGTGGTGGATAGAAAAGCTGAAAAAGGATTACCCCGCCGAGTGGACTACCATCCTGGAAGCCGGCAATCGTCATCCTCCGCTGACCTTGCGCGTCAATCGGCGTCATATTTCGAGCGCGGAGTATCTGCACAAACTGGAAGACCTGGCGATAGGCGCGCATCCCCTGGGGGAGAGCGCGATCATGCTCGATCAGCCTGTGCCCGTAGAGAAATTACCCGGTTTCCAGATCGGTGACGTGTCGGTTCAGGATTACGGTGCCCAGTTCGCGGCCCAGTTGCTGGATGTGCATGACGGCATGCGCGTGCTGGATGCCTGTTGTGCGCCTGGCGGCAAGACCGGTCACGTACTTGAAACGGTCGATGTCGCGATGACGGCGGTGGATAGCGACGAAACCCGTCTGGCACGCACCCGCAGCAATCTCGACCGGCTCGGATTATCTGCGAAGCTGGTGGCAGGCGATTCCGGCACACCCGACACATGGTGGGACGGCCAGCCTTTCGACCGCATCCTGGCTGATGTGCCATGCAGCGCATCCGGCATTGTCCGGCGGCATGTCGATATCAAATGGCTGCGCCGCGAATCGGATCTGAATAGCTTTACCAGCCAGCAAGCGCAGATACTGCGCGGTTTGTGGCGTACCTTGGCAAACGGTGGTAAATTGCTGTACGTGACCTGCTCGATTTTTATCGAAGAAAATCAACGACAAATCGATGCGTTCCTCGCTGAGCAGGCGGACGCTCGACAACTCCCGCTTGCCGGGTTGAGGGACGGCCAACTGCTGCCAAGTGCTGATAATGACGGATTCTTTTACGCACTATTGCAAAAAATCTAGCCGCTGGTGGCTATGGCTGATCTGCTGCTGCATTTTCAATGCGGCGGCGGAGGGTATACAGGTAAAAAATGCGGAACTGGTCCCCGGCGATAATGCCTATGAACTCAATGCCGATTTTGAAGTCGCATTTTCACCCGAAGTCGAAGCTGCGCTGAACAAGGGGGTCAAACTAAGCTTCCTGATCGAGTTCCAGTTGCTATCCCCACGGGAATACTGGTTCGATGATGAAATCACCACCAAGAGCCAGCTGATCCAACTCAGCTATCATGCGCTTTCCAGGCAGTACCTTATCAATATCGATCAGCATCAGAAGTCCTTTACTACCTTGCAGGAAGCCAAAGATGAGCTTTCGAGTTTGCGGGATTGGGTAGTGCTGGATAAGTCGGATATTGCCAAGGGAGAAAGCTATGAAGCCATCCTGCGCTTTCGTCTGGATCATTCACGTTTGCCGAAAGCCTTGCAGGTCGAGGCCTTCGGTTCCGAAAAATGGACGCTGATTTCGGAGCGCTATCGCTGGGTTCCGAACTTCCAGCATCCATGATGAAGATCGAGTTGTCGGCTCTCCGAGTTTCCCCGTTTAAATGAAGTACATCGTTTTTATTTCCGCAGTTTTGGGCGCGGTATTACTCTATCTGCTTTCGCATGCCAGTGCGAATACCGCTTTGTCCGGGCAGAACTACACCTTGCTGCTGGCACTCAACATCGCTCTCGCGGTGTTTTTCATCATCCTGATCAGCCTTCAGTTGTGGAAGCTTTACCGACAGATGCGCAATCAGGTGATTGGCAGCCGGTTGACCTTGCGGCTTCTTGGCATGTTTGCCTTGATGGCGTTGATTCCCGGGCTGATCGTTTATGCGGTTTCGGTCAATTTCCTCACCCGTTCAATCGAATCCTGGTTCAACGTAAAAGTCGAGGCTGCGCTGGATGGCGGCCTGCGACTCGGGCAGAGCGCGATCGACATCTTGCTGGTAGATCTGGAAGAGAAGGGCGAGAACATGGCGATATCGCTGGCTTTTCAGCCCTCCACTTCGCATCTTTCGCTGCTCAACGATCTGCGCGAGCGTAGTGGCGTGCAGGATGCTGTACTGCTGACACTGCAAGGTCGCATTCTTGCATTTTCCAGTGCCGATGCATCCAGCTTTCTGCCCGATCTACCCACCGTTCCACAGTTACGTCAGGCGCGGCAGCGCGTTTACGGGAAAATCGAGCCGATTCCCGATAAGGGGTTGTATCTGCGTGTGCTGGCACCGGTCAATACCGCCGACATTCATGGTGAAACCCGAATATTGCAGCTGTTGCAGCCGGTGCCGAAATCCTTGTCGCTGACTGCTGAATCTGTGCAGGCGGTCTATCAGGATTACCAGGAGCTTTCCTACACCCGTACCGCACTCAAGGAGGTGTTTGCGCTTACGCTCACCCTGGTACTGATGCTGGCAATGTTATCCGCGCTGGCATTTGCTTTTGTGCTGAGCCGCCGCTTGTCGGCACCGTTGGGTCTATTGGCAGAAGGCACGCGAGCGATTGCCAGCGGCGATTACGGGAAAATGCTGCCGGCACACGGCAAGGATGAGTTGGGGGTATTGGTGCAATCTTTCAATAGTATGACGCGTCAGTTATCCGAAGCGACCCAGGCCGCGGAACGCAACCGGGCTCGGGTGGAGGCGGCGCGAGGCTATCTCGAAACCATCTTGTCGCATCTTTCCTCAGGTGTCATGGCATTCGACGACCGTTTCCGGATGCGTACTTTCAACCCTTCTGCGGCCCATATTCTTGGGGTCGATCTGGCCCCGGCACTGGGTCAACCACTTGAAAGACTGGCGCAATCGCCTGCGATGACGACGTTGCTTCAGGCCGTGCTGGTTCACTCCGCCGATGAAAAAACCGGGGAGTGGCAACAGCAACTTGACATCGAAAGCACGCAAGGCAAGCAGGTATTGCTGGTACGTGGCACGCGTCTTCCCAAGGGTACGGAAAGCGGTTACGTAGTGGTGTTCGACGATGTCACGACGCTTATGCAGGCGCAACGCGATGCGGCATGGGGCGAAGTTGCACGGCGACTGGCGCATGAGATCAAGAATCCACTGACACCTATCATGCTGTCAGCGGAACGCCTCGAGCACAAACTTAGCGACAAGCTGGAAGGCGCTGATGCCGCGATGCTGCGGCGCGCCACGCAAACGATAGTCGGCCAGGTATCGGCCATGAAAAGCATGGTCGACGAATTCAGCGAATATGCGCGTTCGCCGGCGCTCAATCTGGGGGCTCTGGACCTCAATGCCCTGGTGCGGGATGTAGTGGCGCTATATGAATCTCATAATATCCAGATCCGCCTGGAACTCGAAGATAAAGTTCCGGCTGTTCACGGCGATGCGACAATGCTGCGGCAGGTGCTGCATAATTTATTGAAGAATGCGCAGGATGTACTTGAAGGACGACCGAACTCGGTTATCCATGTGAAAATAACTTCTGAAAATGGTATGGTAAGGCTTGCGATTTCGGATAACGGCCCCGGCTTCCCGCCAGAGCTGATTGCACGCGCTTTCGAACCCTATGTAACTACCAAGCGCCATGGCACTGGCCTTGGCCTCGCAATTGTGAAAAAAATCGTGGAAGAGCACAGAGGAAATATCAAGATCGAAAATCAACCGCAAGGTGGAGCAGTGGTCTCGCTGCTCCTGCCGGTGAAGGAGGCTGCATGACGGCGCGTCAGGTTCTTGTCGTGGACGACGAAGTCGGCATTCGCGAGCTGCTGAGCGAAATCCTGCGCGACGAAGGTTATCACGTCAAACTTGCGGAAAATGCAGCGCAGGCTCGCGATTCGCGGCAGCAGGAGCGCCCCGATCTGGTGCTGCTGGATATCTGGATGCCGGATTGCGACGGCATCAGCCTGCTTAAAGAGTGGGGCAATGGCGGACTGTTGACGATGCCGGTGGTAATGATGTCCGGTCACGGCACGATAGACACTGCTGTCGAGGCGACTCGCATCGGTGCCTTCGACTTCCTGGAAAAGCCGATTGCGTTACAAAAGCTGCTCAAAACGGTTAATGCCGCCCTGAAGCATGCGGAACATCAACCGCGCACCGGCATGAACCTGCTCAGCCTTGGCAAGAGCGCGGTAATCACCGATTTGCGCACCCGGCTGGAGCATTTGGATGGACTCAAGGTGCCCTTGCTGTTGATAGGTGCGCGCGGCTGTGGCGCCGAATTGTGCGCCCGTTTTCTGCATCGGCCGGAAACTCCCTGGCTGGAACTGACGCAGCCTGAAAAGCTGGCCAATGCGCCGCTGGAGCTGCTGGAGCAAACCCGCGACGGCTTGATTTACGTGCCGGAAGTGGCTGAGCTCGGCAAGACCGAGCAAAAGGGATTGCTGCTGTTGCTTGGCAAGGCAGACAAGTATGGAACGCGGGTTGTATGTGCCACGACTCGTGCGTTGCCGCAAATGGTGCAGGCCGGGCAGTTCGAAGAAGCCTTGCTGCATGCGCTTTCTGCGGCCAGTTTGGATATTCCGCCGCTTGCGGATCATCGCGAGGATATTCCCGATCTCGTCAAGGCGATGGCCACTTTTCTGGCGGAAAGCGGAGAGGTTCAGCAATATCGTGAATTCGATGTGGCGGCGCTGAATGCGATGCGTAATGCCGAATGGCCGGGGAATCTTGCTCAACTGAAGGTGGCTGTCAAAAACCTGATGCTGACCACGATAGGCGAAAAAATCACTCTGGAGGAAGCCACTCGGGTACTGGAACAATTCGCTGTTCCTGAGCCTGCAGCTCCTGTTGCAGCTCCGCTTCCGTTGGATATGAACATGTCACTGCGCGATGCGCGTGATGCCTTCGAGCGCATTTATTTCGACTATCACATTGCCAAGGCAGGCGGCAACATGAGCAGGGTCGCGGAAGCGGTCGAATTGGAGCGTACTCATTTATACCGCAAGTTGAAACAGCTCAATATCCGCGCCAAGCAATAGATAGTTACTCCACTGCCAGCTCGGCAATGACCGGGGTATGATCCGAAGGTCGCTCCAGCTTGCGCGGCCCTTTGTCGATCCAGCAGGCAGAGCATTCGGCGGCCAGCTCTGGCGAAAGCAGAATATGGTCGATACGCAAGCCGAGGTTGCGGCGGAACGCGGCCATGCGGTAATCCCACCAGGAATAGATGCACTCCTGCTCTTCGAAGAGGTAGAACGCATCGGTCAGGCCGAGGCCGATCAACTCCTTGAAAGCGGCCCTTTCCTGTGGGCTGACCAGCACTTGTCCCACCCAAGCGGCAGGATCGTGTACGTCGCGATCTTCCGGTGCAATATTGTAGTCGCCTAGCAAAGCCAGTTTCGGGTGGCGCTGCAGCTCCTCGCGCAACCAGCCCGTCAGAGCTTTGAGCCAGGAAAGCTTGTATTGGTACTTATCGGAATCCAGGCTTTGCCCGTTAGGCATATAAGCGCACACAATGCGCACATCTCCGATCGTAGCTGCGATCACCCTTTTTTGCTCATCCACGAAAGCCGGGATATTGATGGTGACGTCGTGTAATGGATGTTTGCTCAGGATGGCCACGCCGTTATAGGTTTTCTGTCCCGCGTGAACCGCCTGGTAGCCGATTGCGGATAATGCCTCGAACGGAAACTTGGCGTCTTCCAGCTTGGTTTCCTGCAAGCAAAGTACGTCGGGCTGGTTGGCGGCGAGCCAATCCAATACATGCTGCAGACGTACGTTGAGCGAATTGACGTTCCAGGTGGCGATCTTCATTACGCCGCTTCGGTCATGCCGTTATGGCGCAGCAAGGCGTCGATGGTCGGCTCTCTTCCGCGGAACGCGATAAAGGACTCAAGTGCCGGGCGCACGCCGCCTTGGGCCAGAATTTCACTCCAGAAGCGATGGCCGGTTTCTTCGTTCAACACGCCGTTTTCTTCGAACAGGCTGTAGGCATCGGCGGAAAGTACCTCAGCCCATTTGTAGCTGTAGTAGCCGGCCGCATAGCCGCCGGCAAAAATGTGCGAGAAATTATTGGGGAAGCGGTTCCATTGTGGCGGGCGCACCACGGCGACCTCGTCACGGACTGCTTCCAGCAATTGCAGCGGCGTTTTGTTGCCCTTGGGGTCAAAGTCGCTGTGCAGCAGCATGTCGAACAGGGAGAACTCGATCTGGCGCACGGTCTGCATGCCGGCCTGGAAGTTCTTGGCGGCGACCATCTTGTCGAACAGTTCCTTCGGCAAGTGTGCGCCGGTCTCCACATGCTTGGTCATATGGCGCAGCACATCCCATTCCCAGCAGAAGTTTTCCATGAACTGGCTGGGCAATTCGACGGCATCCCATTCCACACCCTTGATGCCGGAGACGCCATACTCTTCGACCTTGGTGAGTAGGTGATGCAAGCCGTGGCCGAACTCGTGGAACATGGTGATGACTTCATCATGCGTGAACAATGCCGGCTTGTTGCCGACAGGTGGGGAGAAGTTGCAGGTAAGGAAAGCGACAGGCGTCTCAATGCCGTGCGCTTTTCTGCGTCGAGTGATCGCTTCATCCATCCACGCGCCGCCGCGCTTGCCGTTGCGGGCATAAAGATCCAGGTAGAACTGGCCGATCAACTGGCCGTCGTGGTCGGTAATGTCATAGAAGCTGACGTCCTTATGCCATACCGGCGCTTCCGATTTACGCACGTGAACGCCATAGATCGTCTCAACGACCTTGAATAAGCCATGCAGCACCTGCGGCTCAGGGAAATACTGCTTAACTTCCTGATCGGAAAACGCGTACTTTTCCTCGCGCAATTTTTCCGAAACATAGGCCACGTCCCAGGCTTCAAGTTGCGGCAAGCTTAGCTTGTCGGCAGCGTAAGCTTGCAGCTCATACATGTCTTTCTCAGCGAATGGCCGTGCACGAACTGCCAATGTACGCAGGAAATCCATCACTTGAGGTGCGGTCTGGGCCATCTTGGTCGTGAGGGAGACCTCGGCGTAATTCTTGTAGCCGAGAAGGTGTGCCGATTCAGCACGTAACTCGAGGATTTCCTTGATGAGTCCGGTATTGTCCCATTCCGGTTTGCCGAACTCGGATGCGCGAGTGGCATAGGCAAAGTACAGTTTTTCGCGCAGACCACGATTATCTGCGTACTGCAGCACCGGCATGTAGGAAGGGAAGTGCAGCGTGAATTTCCAGCCCGATTTTCCGTCAGCTTCGGCAGTTTCGCGCGCTGCTTGTAGCGCATCCTCAGGAATGCCGGCAAGCTCCGCTTCGCTTTCGACGAAATGTGCGAAATCGTTGGTGGTGTCGAGCAGGTTTTCCTCGAACCTGGCAGAGAGCGATGAAAGCGCCTCCTGGATTTCCTTGAAACGGGCCTTTTTGTCGACAGGTAACTCGGCACCGCCCAGGCGGAAATCGCGCAATTCGTTCTCGATGATCCTGCGTTGCGCGGAGGTTAATTGTTCAAACATCGGGTTGGCACGTAAGGCGCGGAATTTTGCATATAACGCCTCATTCTGCGAAATATCTGCGTAAAACGCAGTTAAAACGGGCAGGTTTGCGTTATAGGCTTCCCGCAATTCCGGCGTATTGACCACGGAATTCATATGTGAAACTTGTGACCAGGCACGCGAGATGCGCTCCTCCATGTCTTCCAGTGGGCGTGCGAAATTGTCCCATCCTGGCGTTTCCGTGCCTTTGCAAAGGCTGTCTATCAGCGAGCGGGCTTCGTCCAGCAGTTGCGTGATCGCGGGTGTGACGTGCTCGGGACGCACCTGGTCGAATTGCGGCAGGCCGGAGAAATGGAGTAACGGGTTTTGCATCTGAGGCAGTATCCTTAGTTGATTAAGCGCAATGTGAACGGATAGCGGTATTCTTCGCCCTTGCTTGTCTTGCTGGCGGCGACGATGCACAGAATGATGTTGGCCAGCCATACGAATGCCAGCAATACGAATCCGATCAGAATGAACACCAGTACGTAGCACACCATGTAGGCGATCAGCACGCTGATCTGGAAATTGAGAGCTTCACGCGCCTGTTCGCCAACGTAAGCGTTTTCATCCTTCTTTAACAGCCACACGATCAGACCGGGAACGAAGCTGAAGAAAATCCCACCGAGGTGCGTCAGTACGGCAATATTTCTGTCGTTTGCGGATACTGCGGTGTTTTCGTCATTCATGGCTTTCCCCTTATTGATTGAGTTTGTCCAGCAAAGGTTCAATGCGCTCGATCTCGGCGCTCGCCAGGATCTTGCGTACCTTGCTCTCCAGTTTGGGGAGGCTGGATTGCAGCACCTGGCGCTTTACGGACAGCACGTGCGCCGGATGCATGGAGAATTGGCGCAGGCCGAAGCCAAGGAGCAGGCGGGTCAACCGCGGATCGCCCGCCATTTCGCCACAGACGGAAATCGGCTTGCCGGCCTTGTTGGCGGCCCGTATCGACATTTCGATCAGTTGCAGCACGGCTGGATGCAAGGGGTTGTACAGGTGCGCCACCGAGTCATCAGTGCGGTCGATCGCCAGCGTGTATTGGATCAAATCATTGGTGCCGATCGACAGGAAATCCAGTTCACGCGCGAAAGCGTCTGCCTTGAGCGCGGCCGCTGGCACCTCGATCATGCCGCCCACCAGGATGCCTTCATCGAACGGAATGTTCTGGTCGCGCAGGCTGCGTTTGGCACGATCGAGCAGGTGCAATGCCTGACGCAGTTCGGACAAGGTGGAAATCATCGGAATCAGCAACTTGACGCTGCCGTAATGCGAAGCGCGCAAAATTGCCCGCAATTGCGCATGGAAAATCTGCGGTTCGGACAGGCACAAGCGTATCGCTCGCAATCCTAATGCCGGATTGGTGCAGGTGCGTGCCTCATCCGGGTTCGCCGGTTTGTCGGCACCCAGATCCAGTGTGCGTATGGTGACCGGCATGCCTTTCATGGCTTCCGTTACCCTGCGATAGGCTTCGAACTGCTCGTCCTCGGTCGGCCACTCGCGCCGGTTCATGAACAGGAACTCTGTACGGTACAGGCCGATGCCGGTCGCACCTACCGCCCTGGATTGCGCCACGTCCTCGGGAATTTCGATATTGGCATGCAGCTCGATCGTCGTGCCGTCGAGCGTGACGGCCTTGGTCAGCTTGAGCCGCTTGAGCTTCTGCTGCTCGATGTCCCATTGTTCCTGCCGCAGCCGGTATTCGGTGAGGGTATTCTTGTCCGGGCTGACGATGACGACGCCCTGGTTGCCGTCGACGATGATCATTTCGCCGTCGCGGATCAGATCACGGGCATGGTGCAGGGCGACTATCGAAGGAATATTCAGGCTGCGTGCCAAAATGGCAGTGTGCGAGGTTGCGCCCCCCACGTCGGTAATGAATGCGGCAAATTGGTGCTGCTTGAACTGGATCGCATCGGCAGGAGACAGGTCATGTGCCACCAGGATCATGCCGCTTTCCTGTTTTTCCAGCACGACCTGATTGGGGTGGCCGAGCAATATCTTGATGACGCGCTCAACCACCTGTACGACATCGAATTTCCGTTCGCGCAGGTATTCGTCTTCGATTTCCTCGAACTGCGCGACCAGATCATCCATCTGCTGCTTGAGCGCCCATTCCGCGTTGCATTGTTCCTCGCGGATGATCTGGATGGGGGCGTCCGACAGCGATTTGTCGGCCAATATCATCAGGTGGGTGCCGACGAAGGAACCCAGTTCGGCAGGGGCATTTGCAGGCAACTGGCGCCGGATGGCCTCCAGATCGTGGCGCACGGTATCAATGGCCTGTGTAAAGCGCTTGACCTCGTCTTCGACGAGATGCGCCGGTACGACGTAATGCGCAACTTCGAGCAGCGCATGGGAAACCAGATGGGCGTGACCGATAGCAATGCCGCCGGAAACGCCGACGCCGTGCATGGTGAAACTCATCTGGATTCACTCATGGGAAAGGCGGTGCTCATGAAAGTTTCCCCTTGTTGAACGGCGGTCACTCCGGCTCTCCGAAGCGGTTGTTGATCAAGACTACGAGCGCTGCCAGCGCTTCTGCTTCATCCGGGCCGATGGCTTCCACCGCCACTTTGCTGCCTTTGCTTGCTGCCAGCATCATCACGCCCATGATGCTTTTGGCATTGACGCGCCGGTTATTGCGCTCCAGCCAGATTTCGGCCTTGAACTGGCTGGCGGTTTGCGTCAGTTTGGTCGATGCGCGTGCATGCAATCCCAGCTTGTTGATAATTTCCACATCTTGTCTAACCATGGTGTATGCATGCTTCGTGAGTAAAATGAATAACGCCGCCGCAGCCGCCGGCGACCGCTTTTTCGATCAGCACCTCGAGGGGTTCATGACGATAAGCCAGTGCACGAACCAGCATCGGCAGATTGACGCCGGCAATGCCTTCTATGCGGCCGGGCTTCAGCAGTTTTCCGACCAGGTTGCAGGGTGTTGCGCCGTAAATATCGGACAACACCAGTACGCCATCGCCTCGATCCAGTTCTCTGACCAATTCCTGTGCTTGCGGCAGCAAGCCGGATGGATCGTCATGCACGCTGACGCCGAGTTGCCGCAGTTGCGGCGGGCGCTCTCCCATCACATGGCTGGCGCAGTGGATCAGGCTTTCGCCCAGCGTACCGTGAGCGACAATCAATATACCTATCACGATTCTTCCTTATTCCAGCATGAAGTATGTCATTCCAGTTCGCGGTGGCGAACCAGGACCTTGTGCTGCATAGTGCGAAAATGCTGCGACAAGCGTTCGGTGAAATACACCGAACGATGCTGTCCTCCGGTGCATCCTACGGCTACCGTCAGGTAGCTGCGATTGTCGCGCATGAAGCAGGGCAGCCATTTCTCAACGAACTGGCGGATGTCTTCGTACATGGCTTGCGCCAGCGGCTGGCTTTCCAGGAACGCAACCACGGGCTGGTCGCGTCCAGTTAATGGCTTGAGCAGCGGTTCGTAATTCGGGTTGGGCAGGCAGCGGACGTCGAAGACATAATCCGCATCCAGCGGAATCCCGTGTTTGAATCCGAACGAGGTGAACAACAGCGTCAGTCCCTCATGATCCAGCGCAATGAAATCCTTGACCCAGGAACGCAGGGCGTTTGGACTCAAATCGCTGGTATCCATACGATGTCCCAAATCGCCCAGTTGTTCCAGCATCTCCCGCTCCAGCCGGATACTTTCTGCCAGCGTGATGCTTTCGCTGCTGAGCGGATGGCGACGACGGGTTTCACTGAAGCGTTTGACCAGCGTTTCAGTATTGGATTCGAGAAACAGCACTTGGACGTCGATACCTTGCGCTCGCAGGGAGCAAATGATTTCCGGCAAGGCCTCCAGCGTACTGCTGCGTGTATCGATGCTGACAGCGATATGAGCCTGCCCCGCATTGACCAGATGCTGCGCGGTTTCCGGCAGCAGGGTAGCCGGGAGATTATCCACGCAATAATAGCCGCTATCCTCCAGCGCTTTGAGTGCGATGCTTTTTCCTGAGCCGGAAAGACCGGTAACGATAATAAGCTGCATCAGGAGGGCTCTTTACGGTCTTTTTCCGCATTGCGCCGCAGCTCGCGGCTTTGCCGCTGCATGAACTGGCGTGTGCTGTCGATGCCGCGCATTTGCAGGATCTGGTTGCGTACCGCGACTTCGACCAGTACCGCAATGTTGCGGCCGGCCGCCACCGGGATGACAACCTTGGGAATCTTGACGCCGAGGATCTTCTCGCTCTGCGCCTTGATCTTGAGCCGATCCAGCATTTGCGGGATCAGTGTCTCGGCTTTTGCCAGTTGGACAATGAAATCCAGCGGCTTGGTCGGTTTGACCGCGTTGTCGCCAAACAGGGCGCGTACGTTCAGGATGCCGAGCCCGCGGACCTCCAGGAAATCCTGCAGCAGCGGTGGGCAGCGGCCTTCCAGACGGTCCGGCGCGACAAGATAAAAGTCTGCCATGTCGTCGGCGACCAGCCGGTGGCCGCGGGTGATCAGTTCCAGCGCCAATTCGCTCTTACCGATGGCGGCTTCGCCCTTGAGCAAAACGCCGAAGCCCTGAACTTCCATGAAAACGCCATGAAAACTGGTCGATTCCGCCACTGCTTGCGCGAGGTAGTGGCTCAGCACTTCCATCAGGCGCGGGCTTTTCTCCGGCGATGTGAAAAGGGGGGTGCTTCGTCTCTCAGCCGCTTGCAACAATGCTTCAGGTACTGCTTCGCCGTTAGCGACAACGACAGCGGCCAGGTCGGTGGAGAACAGGTTGGCAATCGCCTGCTGCGCATCGGGTTTGCTCAGGTTGCGCAGGTAATCCATTTCGGCACAGCCGAGAACCTGCACCCGGTTCGGGTGCACGAAATTGAGGTGTCCAATCAGCGCCAGCGAAGGCTTGGAGACGGTGTCGCTGGTCAGCGGATGATCGCCGCCGTCATGCCCTGCTACCCAGGCAAGCTTCAGCTTGCGGCGGGTGTCCTTGTAAAGCTGGGCGACGCTGATTTCGGACATGATACTTGGTATTACTCGGTTGCTTGATGCTTCACGGCACCGTTGGTACGGTGGTGATCGCCCTGTTTTTCCTTATGCTTCAGCACTTGGCGATCCAGTTTGTCAGCGACCAGATCGATGGCGCTGTACATGTTCTCGTCGGAGCTTTCCGCATGCAGATCGTTGCCGGGCACGTGCAGGGTGACATCCACGTTTTGCTTGAGCTTCTCGACCGATAACGTCACCTTGACGTCGATTACCTGGTCGAAGTGCCCAGTGACGCGCTCCAGCTTGGACGTGACGTAGTCGCGCAGAGCTGGTGTAACTTCCATATGGTGGCCGGTCAGATTCAGGTTCATGATTTGCTCCTTGTGGTAAAAACGTTTACAACGCCTTGCGTTGGCTCGCCGGCGGTATCTGTAGCGATTCCCGGTATTTTGCGATGGTGCGGCGTGCGACGACAATGCCTTGCTTGCCGAGAATTTCGGTGATCTGGCTGTCCGAAAGCGGTTTTTTCGAATTTTCTTCGCTCACCAGCTGCTTGATCAGTGCGCGGATCGCGGTGGCTGAACAGGCGCCGCCGGTATCGGTGGCCACATGGCTGCCGAAGAAATACTTCAGTTCGTACACGCCGCGCGGCGTCAGCATGTATTTGCGCGTGGTAACGCGGGAAATGGTCGATTCGTGCAGTCCCACCTCATCGGCGATTTCGCGCAGCACGAGGGGGCGCATCGCAATATCGCCATGCTCGAAGAAGTTGCGCTGACGGTCGACCACAGCCTGCGATACGCGGAGTATGGTGGAAAAGCGCTGCTGAATATTCTTGATCATCCATTTCGCTTCCTGCATCTGGCTCATCAGGTACTGGCTAGAGTTGTCGCGGTTGCGCTTGAGGATGTCGGCGTAGAGCTGGTTGATGCGCAGCTTGGGCATCACTTCCTGGTTCAGGTTGGCCAGCCATACTCCCTTGATCTTTTTCACGACGATCTCGTGCTGGATGTACTGGTCGGAGCCGATGTGCGAAAAACCTGCACCCGGGCGCGGATTGAGCTGGGTAATGAGGTGTTGCACATCGCGCAGAGTCTCTTCGCTGCAATGCAGGACTTTGCGCAATCTCGCGTAATCACGGCTGGCCAATTCGGCGAGATTGTTTTCCACGAGATGGATCGCTACTTCAAGGTGCGGTGTGGTTTCCGGCAGCGCGCGCAGTTGCAGGCTCAGGCATTCGGCAAGATTGCGCGCGCCGATGCCGGGCGGATCAAGATGCTGGATCAGCTTGAGCGCGGTTTGCAGCTCCATCGGATCGACTTCCTGCTCTTCCGGCAGCATTTCGGCCAGCTCTTCCAGCGATTGCTCCAAGTAGCCATCTTCGTTGATGGCGTCCACCAGAACCGAAGCCAGTGTCTGGTCGCGTTCCGAGAGCGGCATGAGGTGCAGCTGCTCCAGCAGGTGCTGACGCAGGGTGGTGGACTCGGCTTCCTGGAAAACGTAATCGTTGTCGTCGTCATCGCTGCCGGAACCGCCTTCTTCCCAGCGATTTCCGGTCGCGGATTCGCCATAACTATCGCCAAACGCCTCTCCGCCGAAATCATCCTGGCGAGGCCCTTCTTCCACCGGAACGGTGGTTTCCTGCGGGTTGATCGGGATATGCTCATCGGGGCCGCTGCCGTCGTCCTGCTCGATGCGCTCAAGCAGCGGATTGGCCTGCAGTATCGTTTCCAGCTCCTGATTGAGCTCGACGGTCGACAGCTGGAGCAAGCGTATGGATTGCTGCAGCTGCGGCGTGAGCGCGAGGTGTTGGGAGAGTCGGAGTTGAAGGCTTTGTTTCATAGTATTCTCGGATCGCCTAGAGGCGGAAATCTCTGCCGAGATAAACTTCTCTTACGCTGTCATTATGAATGATTTCGTCCGGATGGCCAGAGGCAAATACCTTGCCTTCGTTCACGATGTAGGCGTGATCACAGATGCCCAGCGTTTCGCGCACGTTATGGTCTGTGATCAGCACGCCGATGTCGCGCTCCGTCAGGAATCGTATGATTTTCTGGATATCCAGTACCGCAATCGGATCGATGCCGGCAAATGGTTCGTCCAGCAGAATGAATCGAGGATTGGTGGCCAGGCAGCGGGCAATTTCCACACGCCGGCGTTCGCCGCCCGACAGGCTCACCGCCTGGTTTTTCCGGAGATGCGTGATATGCAGCTCATGCAGCAGCTCTTCGAGATTTTCCTTTTGCTGTTCAGGCGTTAGTTTCTGCAGTTCCAGGATAGCGAGGATATTGTCCTCGACATTCATTTTGCGGAATATCGAAGGCTCTTGTGGAAGATATGCCAGACCCATGCGCGCTCGGCGATGAATGGGCAGTCGGCCCAGATCCTTGCCGTCAAGCAGAATGCGGCCGCCATCCAGCGGCACCAATCCGACCATCATGTAGAAACTGGTCGTCTTGCCCGCGCCGTTGGGTCCGAGCAAGCCGACAACCTCGCCGCTCTTGATGGACAACGAAATGTCCTGCACGACAGTGCGCGTCTTGTAACGCTTGCGCAGGTTTTCGACTTTTAATTCGCTCACGTCATTAACCGTTAAGGATTGCCGGTGGAAGGAGTTGCGCTAGCCGGTGCCGGCGCAGTCTTTTTCTTGGGCTGGATGACTGCCCGCACGCGTCCTTTAGGTGCGGAAGTCGACTGTGTACCGCCGATAACTTCGGCATACTCGGCGCCGGCGTCGTACATGATGTAGTCGCCGTTCACGATGTCTTCGCCGCGCTTGACCCAGGCCTTGGTGTAAAGCTGAACCTTGTCCATGCGTCCGTCATATTCGATGCGTTGGGCGCTGCCCTGCATGTACTCATCCTTGCCTTCCATTTTCTGCCTGAAAGTGGTCGGATTGCCGTAGGAAGTACTGTGCTGAAAGCCATTCGCATCTTCCCGCACCACCAGCTTATCAGCATGGATGACAAGCGTACCTTGGGTAAGAATCACGTTGCCGGTATAGGTGCTGGTCTTTTTGGCGTCGTTGACGATGACGTTGTCGGCTTCCAGATCGATAGGTTTATCGCGATCGGCGCTTTCGGCGAATGCTGCGCAGGAAAATAACAGCGCCAAGGCAGCGAGCAAGTAAGTATGGCTGCGATGCAGGTTTGTCATTATGGTCTCCGGATGCGGGGTTTTGATTCGCCTGTTACGGCTTTTCTTGTGGTTGCCGCCTTGGCAGTCGGCGCTTTCTTCAGAGCTTGCGGGTTTTTCGTTTTTGCAGCGCGGGGGGCAGGCTTCTCATAATGCGCACGCACGCGCTTCGATAACTTCAATATACCGCTTTTCTTGTCATATTCCATGCCTGTCGCATGCACTACGGTACGCGGCGCCTGCAATATGGTCACAGCTCGGTCGGTACGTGCGAACTCACTATCGGGCGTGATATGCAGAAACTCGGTCAGGACAGTCATTTCACCTTTTTGCGGAGTCGCCCCGCGGACGACCTTGACCTTGTCCATCAAATAAACCTGCTTGCCATCACTGGTAACCAGCCCGCGCTGGCCTTCGATCTGAGTATAAGGCTTGGTTTCAGAGTATTGGGTGAAGCGGGGCCGGACCAGATGTGTGCTGTCGTCATCCGGGTAATGCACCATTTCTGTGGCTGCCAGCATGTAGCGTGGATTACCGTTCGGATCGGTTTTGAGCGTATGGAAATTATTCAATTTGTAATCCGGATCATGACGGCTGCTGCCATCGCTTTTAGGCCCCGGTGGTTGCACCGCGACATCCGCCCACATGGTGAGCGCTGCCAGCAATGCCAGCAGCAGTAACAGGAACCAGATCGCGGAACGGCCATACATTTTATTTCAGATACTGCGCCATCTGGGCGTCGAATGTCCCCTGCGTCTGCATGATGAATTCGCAGACTTCGCGCACTGCTCCTCGTCCACCTTCGCGTGTGGTGACTATATGTGCATGTTCCTTCACCAGTGCCGGCGCGGCCGGAACTGTAATTGCCAGCCCACTGCGCAGCATCGGCGGCAGGTCCACCACATCGTCGCCCATGAATGCACATTGCGAATGATCCAGGCCAAGCTCGTGCGATAAGTGCAGAAAAGCCTCCAGCTTGTCATCGACACCCTGAAAGAAATGCGCGACACCGGTATTTTCGGCGCGTTTGACAACTACTTTCGAAGTCCGCCCGGTAATGATCGCCATATCCACGCCGCTGGCCTTGAGCAGTTTCATGCCAAGGCCATCCTGTGAATTGAACGCTTTGAACTCCTGGCCGTCGTCGCACAGATAAAGGCTGCCATCGGTCATCACGCCATCCACGTCGAATATGACCAGCTTGATGCGCTTGGCGCGTTCCACAACTTCTTGATTCATACCACTTTCGCTTTCAGCAGGTCATGCATGTTGAGTGCGCCGACGAGGATTCCATTAGCGTCGGTGACCAGCAGGCCATTGATTTTATGAGTTTCCATTAGCTCGACGGCCTCAGCGGCCAAGCGGTTGGGCAGGATGGTACGAGGGTTTGCATGCATGACCTGAGCAACGCTAGTAGATGCGACATCCACACCGTTTTCAAAGGCACGGCGCAAATCGCCGTCGGTGAAAATGCCTATTGGTATGTCGTTTTGATCGACGATTGCCGTCATGCCCAAGCCCTTGCGCGACATTTCAAGCAGGGCGGCTGAGAGAAATGCATTTTGCGGGACTTTAGGAATGCCGCTTCCGGTGCGCATGATATCGCTTACATGGAGCAGCAGTTGCCTGCCGAGCGCTCCTCCGGGATGTGCGCGTGCAAAGTCTTCCTCGGAGAAGCCGCGTGCGTCAAGCAGCGCCAGTGCGAGCGCATCGCCCAAAGCCAAGGCAGCCGTTGTGCTGGCAGTTGGCGCCAGGCCCAGCGGACAGGCTTCGCGCGAAACGGATGCGTCGAGGTGCACGTCGGCTTCCTTGGCCAGCGTGGAGCCCGGCTTGCCGGTGATGCTGATCAATTTTGCGCCCATGCGCTTGAGCATGGGTACGATGGTCAGCAGTTCTTCACTTTCGCCGGAATTGGATAAAACGAGCACCGTGTCCTGGGCGGTAATCATGCCGAGGTCGCCATGGCTCGCTTCAGCCGGATGCATGAAGAATGCTGGCGTGCCGGTGCTAGCAAGCGTCGATGCGATCTTGCGGCCGATATGCCCGGATTTGCCCATGCCGCTTACCACAACGCGCCCATGGCACTGTAAAATAATATCCACGGCTTGGGGAAAGCTGTTATCGAGGCGTTCAGCCAGCGCTTCAATGGCGCGTGCTTCGGTCAGCAAGACTTCTCTAGCAAGGGCAATGGGGTCTGCAGGATGGTTTTGCTGCTGATTTAATTTTGATACTGCCATAATCATCAAGTATAAAAGGGTTCGCCCTCTGAATAAAGGATATAAACGCAAATAGCTGCTGATCCGGCACAAAATTTGCGTAAAGATTTTCCCCTATGCCCGGCACCCTTCAAACCATACTCATTCTCCTGACCTGCGCAGTCTTTGCCGTTGCACTGTTCCGCGTTTTACGGTTGCCGACGATGCTTGCCTATTTCTTGATTGGCGTACTCCTCGGTCCTCATACCTTCGGGTTTTTGCCGGACAGCGAAGCCAATCGGGAGCTGGCGGAATTCGGCATTGTTTTCCTGATGTTCAGCATTGGGTTGGAGTTCAGTCTTCCGCAGCTGTATGCGATGCGCACGACCGTGTTCGGGCTGGGCGGCGCGCAAGTGGCCATCACGACGCTGGTTGTCATGTCTGGAGCGATGGCGCTGGGTGTCGATTGGGGCGCGGCATTGGTGTTGGCAGGTGCGATGGGGATGTCGTCCACGGCGATTGTTTCCAAGATGCTGGTGGAAAAAGTCGAGCTCAGTTCACGCCATGGCCGCTTGGCGGTCGGTGTGCTGCTGTTCCAGGATCTGGCGGTTGTGCCGCTGCTGATCATGATCCCTGCGCTCGCAGCGCCCGCCGAAGTCATGGCGACGACGCTTGGGCTGTCGTTGCTGAAGGCCGCGATTACGCTGTCCATCCTACTGGTATTCGGCAAACGATTGATCAATCCGTGGTTTGAATTGGTGGCTCGCCAGCAGTCGCGCGAATTGTTCGTGATGAATGTACTGATGGTCACCTTGCTACTGGCTTTCGTTACCAGCCTGGCTGGACTGTCTTATGCACTAGGCGCATTCGTCGCCGGCATGCTGATATCGGAAACGCGCTATCGATACCAGGTTGAGGCCGACATTGCGCCTTTCCGCGACATTCTGCTGGGACTGTTCTTCATTACTGTCGGCATGATGCTGGACATTCGCGCGCTCATTGCCAATATCGAATGGGTCCTGCTCTTGCTGGTTTTGATCGTGTTTTTGAAGGCGCTGATCATTACTCAACTGGCACGGGTTTTTCGCCATGAGACGGGGGTCGCAATCCGTACCGGCATCTTGCTTGCCCAGGCCGGTGAATTCAGTTTCGTCATCATGGCTCATGGGGTGGGGAATGGAGTATTGAGCGGCACCCTGTTTCAGGTAGTCCTGGCGGCTTCGTTGCTGTCGATGGTCGTAGCGCCTTTCATCATCCAGCACAACGGCTGGTTCGCCTCCCGCTTGTCGCGCAGTTATGAAAGCAATCGTGATCGTAAGATCAATGAGATCGAGAGCATCGGCCAGGAACTCAAGGATCACGTCATCATTTGTGGTTTCGGTCGTAGCGGACAATATCTCTCCCGCTTTTTGCATGAAGAAGATATTCCTTTTATCGCGCTGGACATCGATCCATCCCGAGTACGCGAAGCGGCTAGTGCCGGAGAGAACGTCGTTTATGGCGATGCAGGCCGGCGCGTGGTGTTGAAAGCTGCCGGTGCCGAACGTGCCAAGGCCGTGGTCATCAGTTACGCTGACCAGCACGCCTCGATGAAGGTGCTGCATGTGGTGCAGGAAAATTATCCCCAATTGCCTGTGATCGTGCGCACCGTGGATGACAGCAATATGGAAAAATTCGTCGATGCGGGTGCGGCAGAAGTGGTACCGGAGGTGCTCGAAGGCAGTCTGATGCTGGCTTCGCATGCGCTGGTGATGATGGGCGTGCCGCTCTCGCGCGTGGTCAAGCGCATCCGGCATTTCCGAGAAGAGCGCTACCAAATGTTCCGAGGATTTTTTCATGGATTGTCGGATTACGATCTGGATGCGCGCGACGAAGACCAGGTGCGTCTGCGATCCGTGGCCTTGCCGGCCGGCGCCTATGCATGCCGTATGCGCCTGAAGGACTTGGACATGACCCAGCATAAAGTGCAGGTCAAATCCATCCGACGCCCGAATACCAAAGGGCTGAGTCCGGCCCCCGAAGTTGTCCTGGCCGAAGGCGACATGGTCGTTTTGCAAGGCACGCCCGATAACCTGAGCAGTGCGGCCACCTTTCTTCTGACCGGAAAATGAAACCATCCATCACTATCATAGGCGCCGGCGCTGTCGGCTGCCTGACCGCATTGGCATTCGCAAAAAAAGACTGGCAGGTGACGCTGGTAGATCAAGGCGTTCTTGGCGGAGAGGCTTCATGGGCCGGCGGAGGCATCCTGTTTCCGTTGTTGCCATGGAATTACACGGAGCCGGTAAACCAGCTTGCCCTGGCTGGTGCTGCTCGCTATCCTCAGTTATGCGAGGAATTGTTTGAAGCTACGGGTATCGATCCGCAATATCAGGCATGCGGGATGCGGGTGCTGCCGTCATTTGACGGCGAGACCGCATTGGCATGGTGCAAGGCGCATGACCTCACTGCCGAAATTCAAGATGAGTCTTTATGGCTGCCTCAGGTCGCTCAAGTACGCAATCCGCGATTGATGGCGGCTTTGCGCGCACGATTGGAGTCCTTGGGTGTGACGATACATGAGCACACGGAGCTGCTGCGGTTGCAATCGGCTACGGCAAAGGTGCAATCGTGGCGCAGCAATACAGGGGTCATTTTCGAATCAGATGCTTACGTAGTCACAGCGGGGGCCTGGAGTTACAAGCTCCTGGGCGAGCATGCGCAGCCGGTGCCGGTAAAGCCTATGCGCGGGCAAATGTTGCTTTACTGCCTTGAAGTAGGTGCGTTATCGACCATCCTGTATCGCAACGACTTTTACCTGATTCCCCGGCGCGACGGCCATGTTCTCGCCGGCAGCACGGTGGAGGATGTTGGTTTCGATAAAACCACTACGCAGCAAGCCGCCAGCGAACTGGCGGCGAAGGCTCGTGCCCTGCTGCCGCAGCTTGCCGATGCGCCCGTGATCCGTCACTGGAGCGGGCTGCGTCCGGGGTCTCCAGACAATATCCCGATGATTGGCGGCCACCCGGATTTCGACAATCTTTATCTGAATACTGGCCATTTCCGCTACGGAGTGACGATGGCGCCAGCCAGCGCAGAGATACTGGCGGATATTATTAACGGTTAACCACTGAATGAAATGGCGCACGACGGCGCTTTAAATTTGCCATTCAGTTTGTTCCATCTGGTAGCTGATGAATGATGCCACGAGCCTGCAGCAGCCTTAGCACTTCGGTGATACATGCATCAAGGGGCATTTTCCCTGTGTCCAAAGACAATTCCGGACTGACGGGAGGTTCATAAGGAGAGGAAATGCCGGTGAAGTCAGTGATCAGCCCTTGCCGGGCTTTGGCATACAGTCCCTTGACATCGCGTTCTTCACAAATAGCCAGTGGGCAGTGACAATATATCTCGATGAAATCGCCATCGGGCACCAGATTGCGCACGCGCTCGCGATCGACGCGGAAGGGAGAAATGAAAGCAGTTAGCGCGATGACCCCGGCTTCGGTAAACAGCTTCGCCATTTCGCCAATTCTGCGAATATTTTCGACGCGATCTTCCCTCGAAAAACCCAAGTCTGCACATAGTCCGTGGCGGACGTTATCGCCGTCGAATACGAAGGTTCTGCATCCCAGCGCATACAATTCTTTTTCCACTGAATGCGCCAAGGTTGATTTTCCGGCACCGGACAATCCGGTAAACCAGAGAATGACGCTTTTATGGCCATTCTGCTGCTCTCGATGAGCGCGAGAGATCAGAGAGTTATGCCAGCGGATGTTTTTCTGTTCATGCATCGTCAATCCTGATTTCCAGCACACTCTTTCAGTGTTGGGGATCTCGCTAAAAGGCCCGCAATCTATTGCCGCAACTTGCCGGTACACCGGTGATCTTACACTGGAGGGCTCCCTGCGAGTGCGAAACCCATCTTCTACAGATGGAAAGCTGACCAAGTTTATTTGATACGAACGGCCACCTGTTTAGTGAAGACACTAAAGCATAAATATTCATATTCCCAGCCGTATTTTTTTACAGCTTCCTGAAAAGCTTTGAATTCGTCCTCACGCCAATGCTCATTACCGATGTATTCGTCGAATACGATGACTGAGCCGGGCGTGATGCGTGGTGCGAGTTGATCGAGCACGGTTTTGGTGGAGCTATAAATGTCGCAATCGATGTTCACGAAACGCACATGCCCTGAGTGCTCTGCCAAAAACTTCGGTAGCGTGTCTTCAAACCAGCCAGCTATAAGTTGTACGTTGGAAGGTACTGTGGGAATTTCACCGCGAGTGGTGTAACTGCCTTTGGGCTCGTGATGCCAGACTTCGGGCAAGCCTTCGAAACTGTCAAAGCCATACACCTGCTGGCCGGCAAGCGATGCAATCTGCCGAATGGTGTTGCCGAAACGCACGCCAAATTCCAGCACCATCCCATCTTCTGGTGCAGCGTCCATGGCGAGTCTGAAAGTTTCAAGCATGCTGCCGGTTATCGGTGGTAGTGACTCGTTCGCCGATTTTATATATTGCCAGGCAACCAGGCGCGCCTGGTCCAATGGTGAGCCATTCCTGAGGAATTCCAGGTTAACTTTGGCGGCATCGATATCGCCGGAATACTCCAACAATACACCCAGCATGTAATGGGCATCATTGTCCGAAGGGTTGGCGCGTAATAAACGTTTCAGATTCTCGATGGCTGCCGGGCGGTTGGTATCGAGCAGCAAGGCATGCTGGTTGTACAGGGCATTCACATAATCGGGAGCAATGTGAAGTGCTTTGGTGTAGTGGCGTAGTGCGGCGTCAAGCTCGCCTTTTTCATGATAAGCAAAACCAAGATTACCCAGATGCTCCGGATTGGTGGGGCGGCCTTTCAGCGCGAGCTGAAGGCTTCCAATTGCAACCTCGATATTGCCTTGCTGCAACTCGATGACGCCCAGTAAATGCCAGGCATCAGGCTGCTCAGGCAGCGCTTGAATGATTTGATGGCAAACGGTTGCAGCCTGAGAACTGTTGCCGTGCTGGAAGTGAGCATGCGCCAATCGCAAAGCATGCTGCAATTGCTGGTTGAGGGAGGTCGCGCTAGATAAGCGCTGGCGCTTGTTCAAGCAGCACTGCTTGTATTTCTTTCCGCTGCCACAGGGGCATGGATCATTTCGGCCTGATGCTGCTGCCATTGAGAGTTTCCGTAAACGAGGTTATTCCGAATGAGGTGGTGCGAGACTCTACGTGAAAACTATCCGTAGCGTGTATTACTTGCAGCTTATTCTGAGCGTACGCGTCTGGGTGGGCAGATTTTCTTCTTTGGCTAAAATCTCGAAACCGCTAGGGCATGCCTGTTTTGCGGCGCGATAGCAATCGGGCCATGCCTTATAGCCGCTACAGGAAACTAGCTGGCCTTGTTGCTGGCCGCTGGCCTCCAGATCGCGTTTTTCTGAAAATGGTCCGCTTGCGCAGCCGGCCAAGGCAAGCGTTGTCAAAGTTAGAGCTAGAGCGCGTTGTTGCATTTCGTTATGCCTGTCCATTTGAATGTGGAATAGAAATTAAAACGGCGCCCGAGGGCGCCGTTTCTAGCTTTCAAGTTTTCTAAGAAATCTTAGAAGAACATGATTGCGCCGACGGCGATGGTTTTGCCTTCAGCTTCCAGACCAGCTGCGTCTTCGGACTCGATGTCGGTGTATTCAGCCACGAGGTTGACGCTCTTGGTCAGCGGATGGTACACACCAACGATCCAGGATTCGTTTTCCAGATCGCCACCAGCAGCTTCAACTTCGGTTTCGCCGTAGCTCAGACCGATCTTGGTGCCGATGGTCGGCAGGGTGTAGGTACCTTGCACGTACCAGTTGGTGCTGTCGAGTTCGTCGCCAGCGCCATCGGAGCCGTTGATACCGAAGCCAGCATCACCTTGGCCTTCGCCGTCTTGGTAGTTAGCCACGAAGCCAAAGCCAGCAACGGAAACCTTACCGCCCAGTTCCCAAGCGTCTGCGTCGTAGTCGTTGGTGCCGGAGATGGATTCAATCTTTTGATGGATGTAACCACCCCAGACCTTACCAGCGACGTCGCCAGCCCATTCATATTGGACCTTACCTTCGAAGCCGAGGGTATCGTTTTCATGGTCGGCAGCAAAACCGCCGTTGTCGCCACCCCAAGGATCGCGAGCGCCAACAGCGAAGCTGAAGCCGTTCCAGTTCGGGGAAGCATAGGAGATTTGACCAACCCAGTCAGCGTACAGGTAACCGTTGCCGATACGGCCCAGGGTGGAGGAACCACCGGAGCCACCAGCGCCGCCGCCAACGCCCAGCAGGGTCATGTCGGACAGGATGGCGTCGGAACCGAAGATGCCCAGATCGCGACCAAGCTTGATCGAACCCCAGCTCTTGTCGCCGAAGGTCATGTAAGCTTGACGAATGTTGATGCTGTTGCCGCCGAGAGCTTGGCCATCATTGTTGTCATCGGAGCCCACGAAGAACGTGAACTGGAACGCAACGTCAAGGTCGTTCTGACGGGTCTTGCCGCCGATACCGATTGCGGAAGGCAGCAGGCCGGTGCGGATGTTTTGTTGGTCGCCGTCAGTCGGCGAGGCAACCAGACCGCTGAAGCCAGCGTCAACATCACCCTCGTAGCTGGTGTAGAAAGCGTTAACGTTACCACCGATGTCGATGGTCCAGTCGCCTGCCGGGATGGTGATGCCGGCGTTTGCAGCGGAAGCGCCCATCGCCATGACGGCGCCGGCAACTGCCATGCTCAGTTTCTTGTTCATGTATTTCTCCTTTAAGTTTGAA
>DATHWE010000061.1:0-8859 GCA_035460905.1 Methylophilaceae bacterium
GCTGCCATGCTGGACATTCCCAGTACGAGCAGGCTACCGGCTACCAGCCATTTTCCAAATAGCTTCATTGCAACTCCCTCCTTCAGCAGCAATTGCCGTCCGTATCGCAGGCCACGTCAAACACGCCCCCCTTGGTTACGGAGGCTGGCCGGCGCGTGCCGTGCGGCGCGCACCAGTCCTTGGGCTCACCGAGCACGGCAGGTGTAATGCCAAGAAAACTCTCCTGATGCGGGCCGGTCGTCAGCGTCTTGTAGGTGCGGGCGCATACGGCAATCCGTTCGCCGCGCGGAAAGATATGGCCTTCTTCATCGCGTACTTCGGCGAAAGGGCCGCGATAGATGACGGCATGGCCGTAATCCAGGCACTCCTTACCCTCCGGCTTGACGGCGGTTACCGTCACCGAGCGGAATTCGATGCCTTCCACCACCTGCCAGGCTTCAGCACTCCACTTGTCAATGCGCACGGCCTGGAAGCCAGCATCGACAAAAGCCTGTACGAATTCCTGCTCACCGAATGCACCGGAAATGCAGCCACTCCACAAGTTGGAGTCGGCCTTGAGGTGAGGCGGCACCTCTTCGTCGGACACAATGTCGGAAATAGCGATGCGCCCGCCGGGCTTGAGCACGCGAAAAATTTCATGCACCAGCTTCGGCTTGGCAGCATCGTCCACCAGGTTAAGCACGCAATTGGAAATTACCAGGTCGACCGAGGCATCGGCAATCAGTGGCCGCTCGTGGCGCTGTCTGGCCTGCCATGTCTGCAATGCTGCCAGATCGTTTGCCGAATTGACCGGATGCGCGGCGAGATGCTCCTCCATGGCCGCCAGATCCAGCGCCAGGTCATGAATGTAGCCTTTGACGAAACGTGCGCGGTCGCCGCCCAGCTTTTCCGCCATCGGCTTCTGGTACTTGCGCGCCAGTGCCAGCATGTCGTCGTTCATGTCCACGCCGATCACATGCCCACTCTCGCCCACCAGGTGCGCGGCCATGTAGCAAATCTTGCCGGAGCCGGAGCCGAGATCGAGCACGGTGTCGCCCGGTTGCACATAACGCGAGGGGTCGCCGCAGCCATAATCCTTTTCGATGATTTCCTGCGGCAGCATTTCCAGCAGGCTGCGGTCGTAATCAACCGGGCAGCATAAAGCTTCTTCACGCGCCTTTGCCGCATCGGAATAGCGGTCGAGTACGCTTGCATGGGTGTTCATGAGGGTTTCTCCTTATCTAAAGTCGTTTTATTCAAGCCAGGGCGCCGCCGCAACTGCTGCCCTGCCCTGCGGTGCAGCCGTAGCAGTGGTCGGCAATTGCGATGGGTTCATTCTGCAAATCCTTGGTCAGCAAATCGACCAGGTGCGTCCGCCGCTGGCCACCTGCGCCCAGCGGCATATTCAACATCTGGTTGAAGTCGCAGTCATGCACGTAGCCCTGCCAGTCCACGCTGATCAGGCTGCGGCACATCACCGTTTCGTGGTTTTCAGGCCGGTAAGCGGCACGCAGCAGATGCATGTAGTCATGGAACTGCCCTTTGCTGATAAGCGTGCTGCCGAAGCGAGCAATGGGCATGTTGGTGATGGTGTACAAGTGATTGAACACGATGCCCAACTCGCCCAGGTGCTCGTGGTAGGCGGCTTCGAGATTCTGTTGCGATGGCGGCAGTACCGGTCCCTGCGGGTTATAGACCAGATGGAGTATCAGCCCGCTGCCATCCCTGCCATAACCCAGGGCATTGAGCCGATGCAAGGCACGGATGCTGGCCTGGAACACGCCGCGGCCGCGCTGGCGGTTGACGTTGTCTTCAAGGTAGCAAGGCAGCGAGGCGGTGATCTCCACTTGCTGTGCCGCAAGAAACTCCGCCAGGTCCGCGTATCCCGGCTCTTCCAGAATAGTGAGGTTGCAGCGGTCGATCACCCTGACGCCGAGCGCAGTCGCCTCCTCCACCAGATAACGGAAGTGTGGATTCATCTCCGGCGCGCCGCCGGTGAGGTCGAGCGTGCGCACTTGCGGCTGCGCCCTTAAAAACGCCAGCACCTGGGCGATGGTGTCTTCGTCCATCAGCTCGGTGCGCTTGGGGCCGGCATCGACATGGCAGTGCACGCAAGTCTGGTTGCACAGGTAGCCGAGGTTCACCTGCAGGGTGGTCAGCACCCCGCGGCGAATAGGCGGAAAGTCGGTTATTTGCAGAAGCGGAAAAGTGGCGTGCATGTTGTTATGTCCTAAGTCCATCCGTACAGTGTTGTGGCGGCAGCGGCAATCAACCCGGCCACCGGCAAAGTGACCAGCCAGGCAAACAGGATCCAGCGCAGGGCGTCCTGCTCCGTCGGCGCCTGGCGTGCTCCCCAGCGGATGCCGAACAGTGCGCCGGTGCTGACGTGGGTGGTAGACACCGGCAAGCCGAACGGAGAAGCGGCCAGCACCAGCAGCGAGGTACCCAGATTGGCCGTCATGCCTTGGGCGGCGTCCATGCGGGTGACGCGGTGTGCCAATACCTCCGCCACGCGCAGCCCACCCCAGATGCTGCCGAGCGCCATCGAGACGGATACCAGCACAAAGGCGAGCCAAGAGCTATTGGCCGCTGGTGCCGCGGCACTGCCCGCCGCCAGCGCGACAATGAAAAACGCCGAGATCTTGGGCACGTCGTTGAGTCCGCGCGCAAAGCTGGTGGCGCCGCTGCTCAGCCAGTGCAGCACGGTCCACAGGCGGGCCACGAAACGTTCCTTCGGTGACACCGTAAGCGCACAGGCAAACGGATTGGCGCGCCAGTCCTGCTGCGGGCAGCAGCCGGGTCGCCAGGCCGGTACCTGCCGGCCTACCCAGCGTCCCGCCAGCAACAACAGCCAGCACACACCTATGGCCAGCAACGGGCTCAACGCCAGCGGCAACAGCGCCTTGTTCGCGATCACCCCGGCACGCAGCCCCTCCGGCCCGGCGATCACCAGCGCGGCTCCCACGATGCCGCCCAGCAGCGCATGGGTGGTGGATACCGGCAGGCCGAAGCGCGTGGCCAGCAACACCCAGGCAAACGCGCCGATCAGCGCGCCGAAAATGAAACCCGGGCTCAAGGCGAAGTCCGACGCCAGATAGCCGCCGCCAAAGGCACTCGCCAGCTTGGCACCCCACAGCACCGCCGCCAGACCGCCCAACAGCGTCCACAGGGTGCCCCACCAGATGGCGCGCGACGGTTTGGAAACGCCGCTACCGATCAGCGTGGAAACCCCCTTGGCCACATCGTTGGCGCCGTTGACCCAGGCCAGCGCCAGCACCGGCAGAGCCACCAGCATCAATTGCGCATTCATGATGATTTTTCACCTATTTTTTGATGCCCGAACTTTTTTGCCAGCACCGGCACCAGCGCCAGTATGCCGAGCAATGCCAGTGCCCCCAGCGTTTCCGGCGATACCAGTTGCGCGGTGGACTGGATGCGACCCAGCGATTGACCCAGGTTGGCGAACACGAAGGCGCCGGGGATGATGCCGATGGCGGTGGCCGCAACATAGGTGGACAGGCGGATGTCGGTGAAGGCCGGCGCCAGATTCACCAGCCAGAACGGAAACAGCGGCACCAGGCGCAGGAACAACAGGTAACTGAAGGCGTCCCGGGCGAAGCCGTCGCTTAATTCGCGCAGTTTCCCGCCGAGTTTTGCGCGCATGGCGTCGGCGAACAGATAGCGCGCGGCAAGAAATACCAGCGCGGCGCCGATAGTAGCGGAGATCACGATCACCCCGGTGCCCACCCAGCGCCCGAACAGGAAGCCGGTGGCGAGCGATAGCAGCACGGCGCCGGGCACGCTGATGGCGGTGGCCGCGGTATACACTGCTACGGCAATCAGCAGCGCCTTCCAGTAGTGCTGCTGGGTAAATTCCAGCAGCGCATTGCGATTCTGTTGCAGCGTCTCCAGCGTCAGATAGCGCTGCCCGTCCAGCGCGAAAAAGGCGGCCAGGGCACCGATTAACAACAGCGCCACGAGGGCTTTCAGCAGGCGATTGGTAACGTTTGTGGTCATGACAGAATTACTCATGCTCCTTGCAACCCAAACAGCAGCTTCATCCAGCGCTTCGAGCTTGGCGTCAGCTTCGATTTGAGCTGTTGATTAGCCACGCGGCGGTTGATTTGCGCCAGCGTCGGGTAGATATGGATCACGTTGGCCAGGTCGCCCACTTTCAGGTTGCGGGACAAGGCCAGCACGTATTCGTGGATCAGTTCGCCCGCATTCGGCCCGACGATGGCCGCCCCGAGCAGCCGGCCGTTGGGTGCGATGAGGATCTTGGCCAGCCCCGCGGTTTGCCCGTCGGTGATGGCGCGATCCACCTCATGAAACGGGAAGCTGTAAGCCTGGTAAGCGATGCCCTGCTCCCTGGCCTCGGTTTCGGACAGGCCGACACGTGCCAGCTCCGGGTCGGTAAACGTGCACCAGGGAATGACCCGCTCCTCGATTTTCGCCGGCAGATGAAACAATGCTCCACGCAATGCGATGCCGGCATGGTGCTCGGCCATGTGGGTGAACTGGTATGGTCCGACTACGTCGCCGCAAGCGTAGATGGCGCGGTTGGCGGTGCGCAGACGCTTGTCGGTGACGATACGGCCATGTGCCACCACGACCCCCGCCGCCTCCAGCCCCAGTTGTTCCACGTTGGCGCGGCGCCCGGTGGCGACCAGCAGATGCGTTCCCTCCAGCCACTTCTCGGTGCCGTCGGCCTGTTTTGTCAACATTCGCAGACTGCCAGCTTCGCCTTCGACCCTCAAGGGAGTCTCGCCCAAATGCAATGAAACGCCCTCCTCCAGCAAGCGGGCTTCGACCACTTGCGCCATATCCGGATCTTCGTTCCTGAGAATATGCTGTTTAGGGTCGACCAGATGGACTTCACTGTCCAAACGCGCGAATGCCTGCGCCATTTCCACCCCGATGGGGCCGCCGCCCAGCACGATCAAGCGCGGCACGGGCTCGCTCAGGTCGAATACGGTTTCGTTGGTAAGGTACGGCACCTCTTGCAGCCCGGGAATGTCCGGAATGGCTGGGCGGGAACCGGTGGCGATGATGTATTTGCGCGCGCCCAGCAGGCGCCCGTCGACCACGAAGGATTGCCGACCGGTAAATCTGCCGGCGCCAAAGATCACTTCAACACCCAGGCTGCGGAATCGCTCCGGACTGTCATTGGGCTCTATGCTCTGGATGACTGACCGTACCCGTTGCATAACCCGCTCCAGACTGACGTACGGCACGTGCGCATCGATGGCGGCATCACCGGCATTGCGCATGGACTGCGCCACCTTGGCACTATGCAGCAGAGCCTTGCTCGGCACGCAGCCGTAGTTAAGGCAATCGCCTCCCATCTTGTGCTTCTCCACCAGTACGACTTTTGCGCCTAATGCGGCTGCTCCGGCCGCTGCTACCAGGCCAGCGGAACCGCCGCCTATGACGCACAGATCGTATTCGGGTTTGCTCATGTTATGGATGCCTTTCGCCTGCTGAAGATCAAGGTTGATACTGCTTAAACGGGACCAGCGATGAATCCTTACAACCGAATCGTGTAAATGCCATGGAAATCATTGGATCATTCCACGGAAAACCAGATATCCCCGTACCACGCGGTAGCTGCTGCCCCCGTGTTGTCGGTGTCGGTCATGATGGCCACAGCATCGATGGGGCCGGGTTCTTCGCCGAAAAGGCGCCTGTAGTCGGCGTGGACGTCGCGCCTTTCGTTGATCCATTTGCCAGTCTGGCTGGCACCGGACTCCACCGCGATCATGCGCGCATTGCCGGTGAAGGCGTTGGGCCAACTGCTGTCGACCGGCTGCCGGTTGGACCATACGTAGTTGATGGCACGCGTGCGCCAGAAATACAGCCCGCCGGAAAACACCACGTAGACGCGTACAGGATAATCGTCGCCGGAGCGGGTACGCTCGTCGGCGCCCATCAGCACGTGGTCGACCTTCCATGACCAGTTGAGGATGGGTGTCTTACCGAGATCCACCTTGACCTCGCGATACAGCCCCGAAGCGGCCGCGCTGCTGTCGGCACGCAAAGCAGTCTTCCCACCCGTGCGTTCCAGCGAGTAGCGGGTTTCGCCGGCAAAAATCTTGGTCTTCCAACCGCTCAGCTCCCCCTGTGTAAAACGAGCGATCTCGATTCGCTCGGCTGCTGCCCATACCAGCAGCGGCAGCAGGCAGCAAAGCACGGCCCAATACGGTAGCTTGTTCATGGCGCCAGCTCGAACAACGACTCGATGAGAAAAGGATCGTCGAAGTGGCGGCGGCCGACGAAAGCGGTTGCATGATGCCCCCACTGGCGCATGGCGCCCGGAGAGCGGATGCCCATCGGCCACAGGATGAAGCGCTCGGGACGCTCGGTGCCGGCGATCAGGCCATATTCGCCGAACAGGCTGCGATAACCGCCATCGGCCGGCAGGGAACGCAGCGCGTCGTAATCCTCCCATGCCATCGGCTGCGTGGCGAGCGTCGGCGACGCGTCATGCGAGGGATCATGATAAACGCGCTGGATCAGATGGTGCCGGTGGGCGATACGCAGTACCAGCGGCCGCTGCTCGGGCGCCGCTTGCGGCAGCAGCGGCGGTTCGAAGTAACCGGTGGGAAGGTCACCGCGCAGGCGCAGGTGCTTGCCCGGGAAGAATTCATGGTAGCAGCCGCAGTTGTGCATGGCGTCATAGAGCAGCGGCTCTCCGTCGGAGCCCAGGGTCACCCGCCAATTGATGCCGTCCAGGCGCCCGGCGTAGATGTCGTTGCCGGAGCGTGCCGGAAACCAGACGATGTAATTGAGCTGCAGCAGCACCTGATTGCCGAAGCGGGTATGCGAGACCTTGCGATATAAAGTCGGGCGCGTCACGTCGACTACCGGGCCGTTGTCCCAGCGCAGCATCCCAATACGATCATTGTCTTCCGCCACATCTACTTCCCATACCGGGGCAAAGGTATGGAATAGCCGGTCGAGGTTGGCAGCCGTCGGCTGCGGGATGCCAAGGGGATCAAGCGAGCGGTGCAGGATATCGCTCACCTGGACAGGGTCGAGCGGTGGCTGAAACGAGGCAACAGATGGCGGCGCCCAACGCACTATTCCGCCCGCTACCGGCAGCGCACTCAAGGGCGTGGCAAAGGTTGCGCGGGTCTCGGCATGCCAATCCTTGATGCCGGTGGAGACGCCGATCGCCGTCAGTGGATAGAGCCCGGCCGCTCGCCACCAGGTAACGTAGTCGTCCGCAGTGCGGGCTGCATCGCGCAGGGCTGCGCGCCGTTCGGGTTGCGCGAGATCGGCTGCCAGCAGGCGCTCGCGGCAAAGATCGAGTTCTTCAGGCAGAGTGTCATTGCGCCGGCCCGGCACCGGCGCGGACAGGTTGCGTAGCTCCAGCGCACGCGCCTGGGCATCCAGCGCTGCCATGTGTCCGGTCCAGGCTGCCCACTGTTCCGGCCTGGTCAATTTCTCGCGGAACGATGCGAGCAGGCGTGTGGTGCGCAGATAGGGAAAACCGTCGACCGATGAAGGCCCATGATCGCGCACCCCGGCACGCTCGATGGCGTCATCGACCTCCCGATACAAGCCCCGGCAATCGGCCAGCATGTCGCCGGCCGGAGGTTTCCCCACCGTGGCGCATCCAGCCATGAGCAATGCAACGAGCAGCAGGCAGATAGCGCTTCCTACAGGCGACGTATCGATTGTGCGCATCGGATTCCTCTTGAAACATCGATCCCGGAAGTGAAGGAGCACAGGCTCTTCCTGGGATCAGTGCGAGGCGCCCCAGACTTCATTTACCCGCGCATCGCGCCCACAACTATGGCGATAATACTTGTAGCGAATCGGATTTTTCTTGTAGTAGTCCTGATGATACCCCTCGGCCAGGTAGAACGGACCCGCAGGCGCGATTTCGGTATAAATGCGGGCAAATCGTCCTTTGCGTTCGAGCGCCGCCTTGCTGGCTTCCGCCGCTTTCTTCTCTGTTTCGTTCTGATAGAAGATCGCGCTGCGGTATTGGCTGCCGACATCGCAGAACTGCCGGTCCTTGACGGTCGGGTCGATGTGATGCCAGAAATAATCCAGCAATTTCTCGTAGGTAACCTTGCTCGGGTCATAAGTCACCCGGACTACTTCGGCGTGCCCGGTACCGCCCTGGCTGACTTGTTCGTAGGTCGGGTTCGCGAGAGGTCCGCCTGAGTAACCGGATTCCGCCTCCACTACCCCGGCCAGTTTTTCGAAGTCCGCTTCGACGCACCAGAAGCAACCTCCCGCAAAAATGGCTGTGGCCAATGGTGGAGATGACGGTTTAACCGGCGGCGCGGCATTTTCAGCTATGGAGTAAGCAGCCAGCGCAAGGATGGCAAGTCCGGATGCAAATGAAATGATTTTTCTCATGATGGTCACCTTACGTTCTGAGCGGAGGCAAAGCCTCCGTGCCGGGAACAAATTTCAGGGCAAGCCCATTGTTGCAATAGCGCAAGCCGGTCGGCGGCGGTCCGTCGTCGAAAACGTGGCCCTGGTGCCCCCCGCAACGCGCGCAGTGGTATTCGGTTCGCGACCAGACCAACCTGAAGTCCTTCCTGGTGCCGACGGCGCCCGGCAGCACATCCCGGAAACTGGGCCAACCGGTACCGCTATCGTACTTGTGGGCGGAGTCGAACAAGGGCAGGAAGCAGGCGGCACAGATAAAAACGCCGCTGCGTTTCTCATCGTTGAGGGGGCTGCTGAACGCGCGCTCGGTATCCTCTTCGAACAACACGGCATATCGATCAGGAGGCAAGAGTGCCTTCCATGCGGATTTCGATTTCGTCAGGGGCGTCACGGCAGCAACCCCCTTGGCTAAAGCAGGCAGCGCTACAGCCAACCACAAGCCTGCCACATTGGTAAAAAACTGACGGCGGT
>DATHWE010000062.1:0-11834 GCA_035460905.1 Methylophilaceae bacterium
TCGCAGGTTCAATTGCAAAGGTGCTGAATAATGTTGCGGGCTGTATTTCTGGATCCCTTCAAGGCCGTGCTGGGAGACATTTCCCGGCAGGAGCTTTTTTGGCTCTTCATCTCCAACGGCCATATTTCCCTGCTTTGCTCAAAGCGTGCGGCGGTGATTGCCTCCCGCGTCCGCCTCATCAGCCTGATTTTCTTCATTTGCACACCGCTCTGGATTCCGCTGGATGCCTTGTTCCTGCCTGACGAGCTATGGCCGGCGGTGGCTATTGCGCATATCGTCGCCTCGCTTTGCTTTCTGGGATTGACGATTTCGGCGCGCAGTGTCAAGACAATCAACGTCGCTCTGGCCCACATGTTGTTGATGCTGCTGGTGCCGACGGTGTTTTACTCCTTTGTTTACATCTATCTTGCCAGCGCCGATCTGGACTGGCTGGCAACCAGTTTTTCGATGGGCTATACCATCCTGCCCTTTGTCGTGGTGGCGGGCATGGGAATTTTTCCATTGACCTATGTGGAAAGCATCGCGATTACCGTTCCCATCCTGCTGGTGCAGATCGTTGCTACCTCCTTGCAGCTGCCGGTCTTCAATTGGCCTTCGTTTGTCGGCTCGTTGTGGCTACTGGTGCTGATCAGCGGGGTTGCAACCATCTCCTGCTGTTCACAACTGGCTCTGATGATATTGCTGGTGCGCGAAAATATAAGGGATTCGCTGACTGGATGTTTTTCCCGCGCCAGCGGCCAGGAGATGCTTGAGTTCCAGTTCGAGCTGGCCAAGCGGGCCGAGACCTGCCTGACCCTCGCTTTTCTCGACCTGGATTACTTCAAGAGCATTAACGACAACTATGGGCACGATGCCGGCGACCTGGCAATCCGGAATGCTGCCTCCGCGATCCAGGATCATTTGCGCGTCAGCGATTTGCTGGTGCGCTGGGGTGGCGAGGAGTTCCTGCTGGTATTCCCTGGCACCTCCGCGGCCGAGGCCACACTTGCCCTGGAGCGGATTGCGAGAGCCGGCTTCGGCATCAGGCCCGATGGCGGCAAGCTGACGGCCAGCATCGGCCTGGCGGAGCGCATCGCCGATAAGGTGGAGTCGTGGAGCGAGTTGATAGAAATCGCCGACCGGCGCATGTACCGTGCCAAGGAAGGAGGACGGGACCGGCTGATTGGGTGCGACGCATACGAAAACTCGGCAAAGGAAGTGCAGACAGGGTGACATGGCGAATGGCGAAAGATGGCGGTATCATGCTCTGCGCAGTGCGCCATTCAATAACCATATGAAATAAAAAGGAGAAATGCATGAACCCTTTTGCTCACCTAGTTGGTCGCATCCTGTTGGCATTGATTTTTATTCTTTCCGGCATCGGTAAGATTTCCGATCCGGCAGGCACCGCAGGCTTCATGGAATCCATGGGTGTACCGGGCATACTCGTCTGGCCGACCATCGCGCTCGAGATTCTGGGCGGCATAGCCATTGCGATCGGTTTCCAGACCCGAATCGCTGCATTTGCGCTGGCGGCCTTCTCGATTGCGGCGGCCGTGATTTTTCATCATAACTTCGCCGATCAAATGCAAATGATCATGTTCCTCAAGAATCTTTCGATTGCCGGCGGTTTACTTTTGCTTGCTGCCAGCGGTGCATTGTCGTTCGGCGTCGATTGTCGCAAATAGGCTTGTTGGCTGTTTCAGGAACTTATGGAAGTAAATCGATGACCAATTTAAGGCGAAGCATGAGTTAAGCTCTCATATTTCACTATCCGGGAAGAATTGATTGGAAAAGTATTGAATATCAAGCACATTTTCCGAAACTCAGGCATGATTGCTGCTATCATTTTTTTCTGGCGTAGCTGAACGCCGTCTCGCTTAATTTTTAAAGGAGGAACTTATGAAATCGTTGATCCAGACATTGCTCGCTCTTTCCATTGCTGGTGTATTGTTTGCCGGTTGCCAAAAGCAGGAAGATGCACCTGCGGACGCCGCTGCACCTGAAGCTGCAGCCCCTGAGCAAAGCGCTCCGGCAGAAGCCGCTCCTGAACCGGCTCCGGCTGAACCGGGCGGCTGGGTTCCTCCTGCTGATTCCGCAGCGCCTGCAGCGCCCGCCGAAGGCGAAGCTGCTCCGGCTGAAGAAGCCAAGTAAGATTCAGCAGTCGTTGGCTGTATGAAACGGCCGATGTCGAGGCCACGATTTGATCGTGCTCGACATCGGCCGTTTCTGTTTGGATTTTCTTCCGGTTCGACGGCGATGACAATTTCGCCGGCATGCCTGCCTTTCTTTTGCCCTTGGCGCTATTGCCAAAAACTGGCAGCATAAGCGCTTTCCCGCCACTCAGAATCAAGGCAAGCGCATGGACACCGAATTCATTCTGCGAGCGGCCGAAGCCGTTCATCAGGCCATCCTCACCCACGAATCCGAAATCGAATCGCTGGATCGCGCAATTGGCGACGGTGACCATTTCATCAATATGAAACGTGGTTGTGTCACCATCGTCGGCATGCGCGAAGAGCTGGCCCCACTTGCGCCGGATGTTGCGCTGCAAAAAATCGGCATGAAACTCCTTTCCACCATAGGTGGCGCTTCCGGCCCACTGATCGGCAGTTTTTTCATCTCGATGGCGAAAGCCGTCAAGGAAGAGGGGACCGAAACATTGCCGCAAATTGCCACTGCATTTTCCGCCGGTGTCGAGGCGATCAAGGCACGCGGCAAGTCCGACATTGGCGAGAAAACGATGCTGGATGTGCTTATTCCGGTATCCCAGACTTTCACCCGTCTGACCGATGAAGGATTTGAGCGTGCCTCATTGCTGGCAGTGCTCAAGCGCGAAGCCGAGCAGGGCATGCTGTCAACCAGGAATATGATTGCCACCAAGGGTCGAGCAGCTTTTCTGGGTGAGCGTGCCGTCGGCCATATCGATCCGGGCGCCAAGAGCAGTCAGGTGATTATCTACACGATCTGCGATCTGGCGTTGACGAAATAACCCATTCCAAGCCTGCCTCAAGGCGGCGACAAGCAAGAGGAGTTCTCATGAAAAAATTTATCAACCAGGTTGATGATCTGCTGGTGGAGAGCCTATCCGGTTTTGCCGCCGCGCATCACGACATCGTCAGTCTGAATCTCGACCCGAATTACCTTGTGCGCGCCCACAAAGCTGAAAGCAAGGTGGCGCTGATTTCCGGCGGCGGTTCCGGTCACGAGCCGTTGCATAGCGGCTTTGTCGGCTATGGCATGCTGGATGCCGCCTGTCCCGGGCACGTGTTCACTTCGCCCACGCCCGACCAGATGCTGGCTGCCGCCGTTGCAGCCGAGAGTGGGAAGGGCGTGCTGTTCATCGTCAAGAACTATGCTGGCGACGTGATGAATTTCGAAATGGCGGCAGAAATGCTGCCGTTCGAACATGCCACGGTGATTACCAGCGACGATGTAGCCGTCGAGAACTCGACTTACACCACTGGCCGCCGTGGCGTTGCAGGCACGGTCATTGTCGAAAAGGTGGTCGGCAGCCTGGCTGAAACAGGTGCTGACCTTGCTGCCTGCAAGGCGTTAGGCGACAGGGTCAATAGTCGCACTGCCTCGATGGGCGTGGCTTTGACCAGTTGCACCGTGCCCGCTGCCGGCCGGCCGACTTTTGACATCGAGCATCATGAACTGGAAATGGGGGTTGGGATCCATGGCGAACCTGGCCGTCGTCGCGAACAGATGCGTACTGCGGATGAAATCGTTGCCGATCTGGTGGCTGCAATTCTGGACGACCTGAAACCAGTACAGGGCAGCGAAGCGCTGCTGATGGTGAACGGTTTCACGGGTACGCCGCTCATGGAGTTGTACGTGCTTTACAACTCCGCTGCAAAACTGCTGAAACAGCAGGGAATTACTATTAGCCGCTCGCTTGTCGGCGACTACACCACCTCGCTGGAAATGGCCGGTGCATCGATCACTGTCTGTCTGCTGGATGAGGAAATCCGCCGGCATTGGGACTCACCTGTGCATACCGCAGCCTTACGGTGGGGTAAATAATCAATCCTGGCTTCACGGAGGACACCATGAACGATAAAGAGCTCGTTGCTTACCAGGCCGCCCGTCTGGTGGAAGATGGCATGCTGGTCGGTCTGGGAACCGGTTCGACCGCCAATTACTTCATTGAAGAACTCGCTCGCCGCCGCAATGAGGAAGGCTTGCAGGTGACTGCTGCATCGAGTTCGGTCATCAGCGCGATCAAGGCGCAAAGCCTGGGTTTGCCGCTGGTGGCGATGGAGCATGTCAGCCGTCTCGACCTTTACGTCGATGGCGCAGATGAAGTTACGCCGGATATGGTGCTTTTGAAAGGACGCGGATCGGATCTGGTGCGCGAGAAATTGCTGGCGCGTGCTGCGGACCGTTTTATCGTGCTGGTCGATCAAGGCAAGCTGGTAAGCCGGATCGGCGAAAAATACCCGATCCCGGTCGAAGTCATTCCTTTTGCCTGGCAACTCGCCAAACGCACGCTGGAATCGCTGGGCGGGCGTGGCGGTTTGCGGCAGAACGCGAGCAAGGACGGGCTGGCGGTTACATCGCACGGAAGCCTGGTGCTCGACATGGTGTTCGATTCTTCGGTCGATAGCCAGGCGCTGAACGATATGCTCAATGCGACGCCCGGTGTGGTAGAGCATGGGATTTTTCAGGGGCTCGCCAGCGCCATATTCGTGGCACAGGACGGTAGCGTCGAGGAGCGCTGGGCCAACAAATAGCAGATGCCTCAGGTATCCTTGCCGGCAAGCTCCACGCGGTTTCTGCCGCCTTCCTTGGCGCGGTAAAGTGCGCGGTCGGCGCGCGAAATGCAGGCATGCACTGCTTCTGTGGGCATTAATTCCGCCACGCCAAACGAACTCCGGATATTGATGATCAGCGGCTCATGGATAATCGGGGTCTCTTCGACGATTTGCCGCAAGCGGTCGACCAGTTTTCCGGCCGCTTCCAGTTCGGTCATCGGTAGCACGAGCAGGAATTCCTCACCCCCATAACGCGCGAATATGTCGCCCTGACGCAGTTCGCCTTGAATGCGGCTTGCGAATCCCTTCAGCACCAGATCGCCGACTCCATGGCCGTATCTGTCGTTCACAAGCTTGAAGTGATCAATGTCGAGCAGTGCGATGGAACAGGTGGTGTGGTAGCGGCGGATATCCTGCCACTGGTCTTCAAGCCGTTGCAGAATGTAGCGGCGGTTGTAAAGACCTGTCAGTTCGTCGTGCGTGGCCTGGTTGTTGAGGTTTTCCATCGCATGAGTCAATTCCAGGTTTTTTTCCTGCAACTTGCGATTAGTCTCGTTGATGGTCAGGTTGGCGTCGCTGAGCGCCGACGCCAACCGGTCGTTGATCACCGAACTCAAGACATGCGCACGGATTTGCTGGTGGGCGATCCGGCCGAAATGCAATGCGCAGCCCATCAGGATGAGCGAGCCGAGGGCCAGCCAGAGATGTTCCGGGTGTGAGCCGGAGAAATAATGGTACAAGGGAATCGTGGTGATGCCGAGCAGAAAACCGGTCAGCGAAGCGAGCGAGGTTGAGATCGGAATGACCGCCAGCGCACTGACCACCATTAACACCAGGATAATTTTCATTTCTTGTTCGATAGGGGTAGCGTCGCCTACGAAAAACAATATGGATGAGCCCCAGGCGAGGCCGGCAACGCTGTGAATCAATGTCTGATAGGCCTGCCAGGATTGCATGGCGGCCAGCGTGCGGGGAACCTGATCGAATTTGTATGATCGCAGGATAGTAAGCGCATCCGGCACGATTACCAGCGCCAGCCATGCCAGGATGGATATAAGTGGGGCATGCCCGATCTGGAGAAATGCCAAAAACAAGGACCCAACCGGCGCTAATAGCGACGCATCGCGGGATTGACGGGCCAACGTGCCGACCAACTCGATCTGGACCAGGGTTTCGAGTTGATCCGTATCCGAAGTAGCACCGGCAACAGATGACCCCGTCAAGTCTTGGGCTGGTGTGTTCATTCGTTTGGTTAGAATGAATTAAATACCTTTTACGGTCAAGGGTTTGCGATTTTTCATCGTTTTGCTGAAAAGCACCTGAGCGAGCATATGCTATAGTACGCACCCCATTGATTTATCAAGCATTATGCAAACAAACCCACGCCATCTCGAGCTACTTGCTCCCGCCCGCAATGCCGATATCGGTATCGAGGCCGTGAATCATGGCGCCGACGCGGTCTACATCGGCGGTCCGGCGTTCGGCGCACGCGCCAAGGCGGAAAACTCCGTCGCCGACATCGCGCGGCTGGCGGCGCATGCGCACCGCTACCATGCGCGCGTGTTCGTCGCATTCAATACTATTTTTCACGATAACGAGCTGGAAGCGGCACGCGATTTTGCGTGGCAGTTCTATGAGGCCGGCGCAGATGCGCTGATCGTGCAGGACATGGGCCTGCTGGAAATGGATCTGCCGCCGATCCAGCTGCACGCCAGCACGCAAACCGACATTCGCACGGTGGAAAAGGCGGTGTTTCTCGATCAGGTCGGTTTTTCGCAGATCGTGCTGGCGCGGGAGATGGATCTTGCCACCATCCGCAAGGTGGCGGAGGCAACCGCCTGCAACATCGAATACTTCGTCCACGGCGCCTTGTGCGTCGCCTTCAGCGGGCAGTGTTATATCAGCCATGCGCACAGCGGCCGCAGCGCCAACCGCGGCGAGTGCGCGCAGGAGTGCCGCTTGCCTTACACGCTGGAAGACTCGCAGGGCCGTATCCTCGCCAAGGATAAGCACCTGCTGTCGATGAAGGACAATGACCAGAGCGCCAATCTGCGCGCGCTGATCGAAGCGGGCGTGAGCTCGTTCAAGATCGAAGGCCGCTACAAGGACATGGCCTACGTCAAGAACGCCACCGCCCATTACCGCCAGTTGCTGGACGGGCTCCTCCACGAGATGCCGGAGTACGCGCGCTCCTCCTCGGGGCTGTGCACCCATAGTTTCACGCCGCAGCCGGAAAAGACCTTCAATCGCAGCACTACAGAATATTTCGTTCATGGCCGAGGCGAAGACGTCGGTGCCTTCGATACGCCCAAGTTTGCCGGCGAGGAAATTGGCAAGGTAACGCGGGTGGGGCAGGATCACTTCGAGGTCGATGCCGCGCTGGAACTGCACAACGGTGACGGCGTATGCTTCTTCGACGTACACAAGGAGCTGGTGGGACTGCGCATCAACACCGTGCAGGGCAGCCGGCTGTACCCGAACGAGATGCCGGCCGACTTGCGCCGCAATACCACCGTATACCGCAACCGCGACCATGCCTTTATGCGCCAGCTGGAAAAGCCTTCGGCCGAGCGTCGCATCCCCGTTGTATTGACCCTCAAGGAAACGAATGACGGCTTTGCTCTCAACGTGACCGACGACTATGGTTTTACGGCCGAGGCGCTCTGTATTGCCGATAAACTGCCTGCTCAGAATGCCGAGAAGGCCGAAGCCGCATTGCGCGAAAATCTCGGCAAGCTCGGCGGCACCGATTTCTTGGTCAAGGAGATTACTCTCGATATCGGGCAGCCCTGGTTTGTGCCGGCGTCCGCCGTCAACGCGCTGCGGCGCGATGCGATATTGCGGCTGCAACATGTGCGCACGGAGGGCTACCGACGTCCGCAACCAGGCATACCTGCCCAGCCTCCGGCGATTTACCCCGAAGATACGCTGAGCTACCTCGCCAACATCTACAACCGCAAGTCCCGCGCCTTCTACGAAAAGCACGGCGTTAAGGCCATTGCTTCGGCATACGAAGCCAACGAGGAACTGGGCGAGGTGCCGGTCATGATCACCAAGCACTGCCTGCGCTACAGCTTCGCTATGTGCCCCAAGGAGGCGAAGGGTGTCATCGGGGTGCAGGGCACTATTACCGCCGAGCCGATGACGCTGGTCAACGGCAAGGATCGCATCACGCTCAAATTCGACTGCAAGCGCTGCGAAATGCACGTCATGGGCAAAATCCGCAAGCCGGTATTGCAGATGGCCCAGCCGCAGCCGGTGCAGTTTCACGCCAGACGCCCGTAACGCAGCCGCTGCGAGTTATCGGTCGGGCGGTGGCAAAGGCCGGATCGGGGTTATTCTTCAGAGAAATTTCAGGCGTCGGCCGTTACTCGCCGCTGGTAGGGGTATGATGAAAATTCAGTAACCCGATAGGCAAGGTCATGACTGTTATCTCGGAACGATGGTTACCCTCAAGGCAGCCGGGTGACAAGTTCTGCACGCAATGCAAGAATTCCTGTCCCGCTGCGGGAGGCATGCAGATCGTCACCGCAGATCGGCTGCATCAACGCTGGATTTGCAAACGCTGCAAGGATCGCCAGGAAGACGCGCATCACAAAAGCTAGCTTTCAATTCGGCTTGGTTTGATTTGCCAATCGATGGGCTGATTGGTATTGGCCGGATGTGGTCACGCTTACGGTGCGGGATTCATGTACCGCAAATGCAGGCCTTCGATTTCCTTCATAAGCTCTTCCGGCAATGGCTTTTCCCAGGCCGAGAGATTCTCCTCCAGTTGCTGCATCGACGTGGCACCGACGAGCGTGCTTGTAACAAACCATCGACGATATACGAACGATAGCGCCATCTGCGCCGGCGTCATGCCGTGCTTGCGCGCGAGCTCGGCATAGGCGGCGACGGCGGGTTGCACGTTGGGTTTGTCGTAGCGCTGGGCGAAGCCCTTGAATTGCGTGACGCGGCCCTGGGCTTGCGGATCGGCCTGGTATTTGGCGGAGAGGTGGCCGAAGGCCAGTGGCGAATAGGCGAGCAGGCCGACGTTCTCGCGCCAGGCGATCTCCGCCAGTCCGAATTCGAAGCCGCGGTTGAGCAGGTTGTAGCAGTTCTGGATGGAGGCGATGCGCGGCAGGCCGTATTCCCTGGCGATGCGCAAAAACTCCATCACGCCCCAGGGGTGCTCGTTGGATACGCCGACGTAACGTACCTTGCCTTCCTTCACCAGTTCGGCCAGCGCCTCCAGTTGTTCGCGGATGGATACCCACTCCTTGGGGCGGCCGTCCTCGAATTCCTGCGACGGGTCGAACTGGTATTGCCCGAACATCGGTACGTTGCGTTCCGGCCAGTGCAGTTGGTAGAGGTCGATGTAATCGGTTTGCAGGCGTTGCAGCGAGCCATCGATGGCGGCGCGGATATTGGTGCTATCCATCGACTTCGGCCCGCCGCGTATCCATTCCATGTGGCGGCGCGGGCCGGCAACCTTGGTGCCGAGGATGATCTGGTCGCGCGGCTGCTTTTTCAGCCAGTTGCCGACGATGGTTTCGGTGCGCGTGACCGTATCGGCGCGCGGCGGCACGGGGTACATTTCGGCGGTGTCGATGAAGTTGATGCCGTGCGCGACGGCGTAATCGAGCTGGGCGTGCGCTTCGGCTTCGCTGTTCTGCTGGCCGAACGTCATGGTGCCGAGGCAAAGGGCGGAGACGTTGAGCTTGCTGCTACCGAGAGTGCGGTATTCCATGATGTTTTTCCGGGATAACGGTATTGGCCGATTCTACCGCGATGTGTGCACTTTCGATGAGAATGGCGCGCCGGAAAGCGAGAGCCGGATTACTGCGGAAATTCCCCGTCCACATAAAACCATCGTTCATCCTCGCGCACGAAGCGGCTGATTTCATGCAGACGATGCGCGCGTCCGGCAACTTTGTAGCGAGCGACGAATTCGACGACGGCCGTGTCGCCGGACTCCTGTTGCCGCTTTATTTCCAGTCCCAGCCATTTCGTATCGTCGTCGGCGAGATCAAGCATAGCGGGGCGGATATCGGGGTGCCAGGTGGCAAGCAGATGGTCTTCCAGTTTCAGCACATAGGCACTGTAGCGTGAGCGCATCAGGGGGGCGGCGCCGGAAGCGGGTGCGCCGCGATGAATGGGTTCGCAGCAGGCAGCATAAGAGATGCCGCCACAAGGGCACGTGGGCGCCGTTTTTTTATTCATCCGCTTCCGGTGTTTCCGCGGGCTCTGCCGACGGTGCCGGTTGGGCTGCACTCATCATTTCGCGCCGCGTTTCCGGTGTTTCGAGGCTGATGCGGCCAAGGCTTCCTGCGCGATAATCGGTCAGTAGCGTCATCGCGGCTTTTTCCAGATCGAGATCGCCGCCCTTGATGCGGTAGCCGCGTTTTTTTGCGACGGCCTCGACGACGTCCACGCCATCCATGCCCTCGGTTGCAAATTTATAGCGCCCAGCGAGAAGCGCGGGGTAGCGTTTCAGCAGCAGATCGGCGAGGTAAATGGCGACTTCTTCGTCGATCACTGCATTGCGGCCGATGGCGTGGCTGGCGGCGAGCATGAAGCCGTCCGAGTCGTATTTGATCTTGGGCCACATCATGCCGGGCGTATCGATAATGCTGGCCTTGTCGCTGAGGTCGATGCGCTGCTGGTTCTTGGTTACTGCCGGCTCGTCGCCGACCTTTGCCACGCGCCGGTTCAGCAATGCATTCATCAAGGTGGATTTCCCGACGTTGGGAATCCCCATGATCATCATGCGCAGCGGTTTGAGGTTGGTGCCGCGATGCGGCGCAATGCCTTGACACAGGCTGGTGATCTTGACGGCATCGCCGGGTTTCTTGCATGAAAGCGCGACCGCCTTTACGCCCGGCTGCTTGTTGTAGAAATTGATCCAAGCCTGCGTCGCGGCAGGATCGGCGAGGTCGGCCTTGTTGAGGATCTTGAGGCACGGGCGCTGGCGAAACAGGCGCAGCTCCTCGATCATCGGGTTGTGGCTCGCCTCGGGCAGGCGGGCGTCCAGCACTTCGATCACCACATCGATAAATTCCATGGTCTCCGCCGCTTTCTTGCGGGCAGAGGTCATGTGACCGGGGAACCACTGAATTGCCATGCGAATACCAGAATCTAATTAATTGATTATTTTACCATTGTGCGGCGGCGTCCTGCACGGCTGCAAAAAATACTATCATGTGAGCCTACAGAAGACTTTTATCCGACCGTGACCAGCATCCCCGAAATCCGCCCCGAACAATCCCTCGAACTGCTGAAGGAGCTGCATATCCTGACGCGCGACGGCAAGCTCAACCAGGACAGCCGGCGCAAGCTGAAGCAGGTGTATCACCTTTACCAGTTTATCGAACCGCTGCTGCGGGAAGTTATGGAGGAAAACGGCAACCCGACGCTGGCGGATCACGGTGCGGGCAAGTCCTACCTCGGTTTTATCCTGTACGACCTGTTCATGAAGCAGCATGCTACCGGCCATGTTTACGGCATCGAGACACGGCAGGAACTGGTCGAGAAATCGCGTGCGCTGGCTGCACGGCTGGGCTTCGCGCGCATGACTTTCCTCAATCTGTCGGTGGAGGAATCGATCACCTCGCCGGAACTGCCGGAAGAAATCGATATCGTCACCGCGCTGCATGCTTGCAACACCGCGACCGATGACGCGATCAAATTCGGTCTGCAAAAGCAGGCGAAATTTCTGGTGTTGGTGCCATGCTGCCAGGCCGAGGTGGCGGCCGTGCTGCGAAAGCACAAGGGTGAGGCGCTGAAGAATCCTCTCAGCGAACTCTGGCGTCACCCCATCCACACCCGCGAATTTGGCAGCCAGATCACCAACGTATTGCGTTGCCTGCAACTCGAGGCGCACGGCTACCAGGTGACGGTGACAGAGCTGGTCGGCTGGGAGCATTCGATGAAAAACGAACTGATTATCGCTCGCTACAAAAACCTGCCGCGCCAAAAGGCGGTCGAGCGCCTGGACAAGGTGCTGGAAGAGGTAGGGCTGGAAGAACTGCGCGAACGCTTCGCTTGAACCTAAGGTTTGCGCGCCAGATTTTGCAGGCTGCCGAGGCGAGTTGCGTACTGGCGGGTGAATTCGGC
>DATHWE010000063.1:0-7356 GCA_035460905.1 Methylophilaceae bacterium
CGGCCTCTACGAAAAAATAAAATCACGCTATCCGCACGGCCGTTACGCACTTCAGGCCGAACTGGAAATCGCCTATGGCTTCTACAAGAAGGGTGAGGCCGCTTCAGCCATTGCCGCCGCGGATCGCTTCATCAAATTGCATCCGCACCATCCCAATGTCGACTACGTCTACTACCTGAAAGGCCTTGCCACCTTCAACGAGCGCGGCATCGTCGAAAAGATGACAGCTCAGGATATCAGCGATCGCGACCCGAAGGCGCTCCGCGAGTCCTTCGCCTCGTTCAAGGAACTGGTAACACGTTTCCCGAATAGCAAATACGTCAAGGATGCCACGGCGCGGATGACGTATCTGGTCAATACTCTGGCCGCGCACGAACTGCATGTGGCACGGTACTACATGAAACGTGGTGCCTACGTTGCAGCAGTCAATCGCTGCAAATTCGTGATCGAAACCTATCCTGAAACGCCAGCAGTGGAAAACGCACTGATCATCATGATCAGTGCTTACGACCTGCTGGGCATCGAAGACCTCAAGCAGGACACAATGCGCGTCTTCAAGACCAATTACCCGAATAACCCCTTCAACGGAACGGCTGCGGCGCCTGAGCAAAAGTCATGGTGGAAATTCTGGGAAAGCATGTAACCTTTTCCTGCTTGAAAAGGACGCTGCGGCGTCCTTTTTATTGCCTGTATTTCTGCTCAGGCGGCCAGGATTTCTTCCATCGCTTTCAGGAAACGTGCATTCTCCTTCGTAAGACCAATGCTCACGCGCAACCAGTCCGGCATTTCGTAGGCAAAAATGGGACGCACAATGACGCCCTTTTCAAGCAGCCTGCGATTCACGGCTGCCGCGTTCGGCACGTAAAAGCTGACGAAATTTCCGAACGACGGTATGTACCGCAGCCCCAGCTTGTTCAGGCCTTGAATCATTTGCTGCATGCCCGCATCGTTCAGCTCTCGGCTGCGGCTCACGAAATCGTCGTCCTTCAGCGCGGCAGCCGCCGCAGCCTGCGCCACGCTATTGACGTTGAATGGCTGGCGCACGCGATTCATCATGTCGGCCACCGCAGGATGCGCCAACGCGAACCCGACACGCAGCCCGGCAAGGCCGTAAGCCTTGGAAAACGTACGCGTCACAATCAGGTTATCGAACTCTGGCAGCCACTCGATGCTCTTTGACTTTCGCGCATCGGAAAGATATTCGTCGTACGCCTCATCGAGAACAACCAGCACATGTTTCGGCAGATCGCGTAAAAACTCGTACAGCCCGGATTGATCAAGCAGCGTACCCGTCGGGTTGTTCGGGTTGGCAATGAAGAGCATGCGCGTCTTGGCCGAGACGGCGGCGCGCATTGCTTTCAAGTCATGCCCGTAATCCTTGGCTGATACAGTGATGCCTGTTGCGCCGACAGCTTGCGTGACCAACGGGTATACGGCGAAAGCATGCTGCGAGAACACAGCCTCCAGCCCCGGTGACAGGAACGCTCGCGCGGCTATTTCCAGCACGTCGTTAGAACCGTTGCCCGGTACGATCTGATTGGGGGTCACGCCAAATTTATCGCAAATCGCCTGCTTCAATACAAAGGCATTGCCATCCGGATAGCGCGCAATATCTGCCAGCGTTTCCTCGATAGCTTGTTTGGCAAGCGGGCTAACACCCAAAGGATTTTCGTTGGATGCCAGCTTGACGATGCCGGCCTCATCCAGGCCGAGCTCGCGCGCGAGTTCCGAAATCGGTTTCCCTGGCTGGTAAGGGGCGATGGAACGAATATGATCCGGCGCAAGATCACTTGGCGTATTCAATGCAAACTCCCATTAGAGCGATAGTCATCAAGTCGGAAATAAAAATGCGGCTACGCGCCGCAGACGCATTTTAACCGAAAACATGCACTATCTACGCGGCGCGCAATAGTCCTCCACTTCGCGGAATGATGGCCGGATATCCGGTGCCATCGCCATGCGGCCGAATTCGATGACAGTCTTGGGAGGATAACCGTTCAGATAAGCCACAATGCAGGTCTTGAGGCAGGCGAAGAATTGCTCCTCCTCCTCGGCAAGGTTTTGCAGCAGCTTGGCTATCGGCCCCAAAAAGCCGTAAGCCAGCAGGATGCCGAGAAACGTTCCGACCAGGGCAGCCGCAACTTTATGTCCGAGCTCTTCCGGCGGCCCGCCGATGAATGCCATGGTAATGACGACCCCCATCACAGCGGCAACGATACCGAAAGCCGGTAGCGATTCGGCAAGATAAGTAAATGCTTCGGCAGGCTTCCTGGCCGAGTGGCTTGCAGTATCGAGATCGAGGTCCATCAGGTTCTCGATCTCGTAGCTGTTCATATTACCGGTCACGATAATCCGGAAATAGTCGCAGATGAAATCTCGGGCCCTCACGTCGGAGGTTATCTTGGGATAATTTGAAAACACCGAGCTATTTCCGGGCTCTTCAACATCGATTTCAATCGAAATCATGCCATCCTTGCGCACCTTCGCCAGCAAGGTATACATCAGCGCCAGCGCATCCATGTGATAGGCCAGATCATAATGCGAACCTTTCAGTGCTCGGGGCAGACTATGAAAACATTCGCGTAGCGTCCGACCGGGATTAGAGATCAGGAATGCGCCGATACCGGCGCCACCGATGATGAGCAATTCTGCTGGCTGGAACAGTGCCATCGGATGGCCGCCCTCCCAGATATACCCCCCGGCAAGACAACCAATGACAACTAGAATACCGAAAATCAGATTCATGCTTACACCTTGATTTATTGTTAAGGCGCAAAGCGGTCGCAGCGGAAATTCAGAGTCGAATGGATGAATGTACAACCGGGAGTTGTACATGCGTTGAATCTGGCAATCCCGCTGTCATGGAGGGGAAACCTCTTTAGACCGGTGACTTTGCGCCCTTGCCTTTCGGCAAGTTTGCTTTTTTCAGTAAGGTGATTTTACCCGAAAGAGCCTATTCAAAGTAATGATGATAACGGTTTTAAATAACCGCTACTGGATAGGAGCCCATGACTTTCAGGAAGGCCGCCTTGTCGGCGATCTCCTGCAACGCGGCCTTTACCCGGGCATCTTCGCGATGACCTTCGATATCGACGAAAAATACGTACTCCCACAAGCCCGTGTGTGCCGGTCGCGATTCGAATTTGGTCATGCTGACGTCATGGCGAGCCAGAGGCTCCAGCAAGGAAACCACCGCGCCAGGAATGTTCCGTGCAGCCATGGCCAGCGAGGTCTTGTCCTTGCCGGACGGTGCAACATCGTGATTCGAAAGCACCAGGAAACGCGTAGTATTGCGTGGATCGTCCTCGATGTTTTCAGTCAGCAGATCGAGGCCGAACAGTTCGCCGGCACGACGGCTGGCGATCGCTGCGGCGCCTGGCTGCTCAGCAGCAAGGCGCGCCGCTTCGGAGTTGCTGGCGACTGCCTGGCGCTCGATGCCAGGCAGGTTGCGGTTCAGCCACTCATGGCATTGCGCGAGCGACTGGGCATGCGAATAGACTTTGGTGATGCCGGACTTGTCTGCGGATTTCGACAGCAGGTTGTGATGCACCGCCAGGTCGATTTCGCCGCAAATATGCAAGCTGGTCTGCAACAATAAATCCAGCGTGCGACCGATACCGCCTTCGGTGGAGTTTTCCACCGGCACCACACCGTAATCGACTGCGCCGGTTTCTACTGTCTGGAATACCTCGTCAATGGAAGCGCATTGCACCGGTTTGGAAAGGCCCCCGAACTGCTTGTTGGCTGCCTCTTCGCTGTAAGTGCCGAGAGGACCGAGGAATGCGACGGATAATTCTTTTTCAAGCGCACGACAGTTGGACATCACCGTGCGAAAAATAGCGGTCACGGCCTCATTCGGTAACGGACCGGGGTTCTGTTCCAGTAACCGGCGCAGCACTTGCGCTTCGCGTTCCGGTCGATAGATCGGCCCGCCGTTTTTCAGGTTGCCTATGGTATGCGCCAATTGCGCACGGCGGCTCACCAGCTGCAACAGCTGCTCGTCGATGCTATCGATCTGTTCCCGGCACTTCTTAAGTTCTTCGCTCATGCAAAATGCTCTGTGTTTTAATTTTCTATGACAGGTAAAGTCCGTACATTCAGTACGCCGTCGATACTGCTAATCTTTGCCACGGCTGCCTTAGGTACTGCACTGTCGAGATCGACCAGCGTATAGGCCATCTCCCCACGCGACTTGTTGACCATGTTATGGATGTTCAGGCCGGCCTCGGCCATCGCCGTGGAAATCTGCCCCAGCATGTTGGGCACGTTGGCGTTGGCAATCGCCATGCGGTATGCCGATTCTCGCGGCATCTGCACGCTGGGGAAATTTACCGAGTTACCAATATTGCCGTTTTCCAGAAACTCGCGCACCTGCTCCACCACCATCACCGCACAATTGTCCTCAGCCTCCTCCGTCGAAGCACCAAGATGTGGCAATGCGATTACACCGGGATGCGATTTCATGCGAACGGTGGGGAAATCGCACACATATGCACGCAGTTTCTTGCTGTCCAGCCCATCCAGCACCGCCTGCTCGTCGATCACGCCCTCACGGGAGAAGTTGACCAGCACTGCGCCGTGCTTCATCAGCGCGATTCTCTCCGCGTTCACCATCTGCCGCGTCGCATCCACCAGCGGTACATGCAGCGTAATGAAATCGCTGTGACGGAACACATCATCTAAGCTTTGCGCCCGCTTTACGTCGGACGAGAGCCGCCAGGCCGCATCAACGGTAATGTCGGGATCGTAGCCTTGCACTTTCATACCAAGCTTGAGCGCCGTGTCGGCCACCATGCCGCCGATGGCGCCCAACCCTATAATGCCAAGCAGGCGCCCGGGCAATTCTATCCCGGCAAAATGCTTCTTGCCTTCCTCAACCAGGCTGGGCAGCACCGTATCGTCACCCTTCAACTTTTCAACGAACTTCATGGCTGGGGCAATGTTCCGCGCCGCCATCAGCATGCCGGTCAATACGAGTTCCTTAACCGCATTGGCATTGGCGCCAGGAGTATTGAATACCACGACTCCGCGCTGACTCATCTCGGTAACAGGAATATTGTTGGTGCCAGCACCGGCGCGACCGATGGCTCTGACACTGGGAGGAATGTCCATCTCATGCATGCGTGCGGAACGCACGAGGATGGCGTCGGGGTTCGCCATTTCGCTACCGGTTTCATAGCTGTCGGCCGGCAAACGCTTGAGACCATGCGACGAAATCTTGTTGAGGATCAGTATGCGATACTTGCCCACGACTCCCTCCCTTTGCCGCCTTACGGCGGACTTTATGAATTGCTTTGTTCGAACTCCTTCATGAATTCGACCAGGGTCTTCACGCCCTCTTCCGGCATCGCGTTGTAGATCGACGCACGCATACCGCCTACCGAGCGGTGGCCTTTTAGCTGCATCAAGCCGCGCTTTTGTGCCTGCTTGAGAAATTCCTCATCCAGCGACTCATTGGCCAGCGTGAACGGAATATTCATGCGTGAGCGGTTTTCCTTCGCAGTCGGGCAACGATAGAAATCAGTGCTGTCGAGATAATCGTACAGCAGGTTGGCCTTGCGCAGGTTGACCTTTTCCATTTCGGCCAGACCACCACGCGCCTTGAGCAGCTTGAACACCAGGCCGGCGATATAGATCGCGTATGTCGGTGGCGTGTTGTACATGGAATCGTTTTCGGCTTGCAGCTTGTAATCGAACATCGTCGGCGCGCCGGGGAGGATGTCACCCAGCAGATCATCACGCACGATGACGATGGTCAAGCCCGCCGGGCCGATGTTCTTCTGCGCGCCGGCATAAATCAGGCCGAATTTGCTGACGTCTATCGGGCGCGACAGAATGTGCGAGGACATGTCAGCGACCAGCGGCACATTGCCGGTTTCCGGCGTCCAGAAAATCTCCACGCCACCGATGGTCTCGTTGGAAGTGTAGTGCACATAGGCCGCTTCGGGATCGAGTTTCCATTGGTCCTGAGTCGGCGCGTAGCTGAAATTCTTGTCGGAGGAGCTGGCGACAACATTCACTTCGCAGTATCTCTTCGCCTCGCTGATGGCCTTCTTCGACCATTCGCCGGTGTTCAGGTAATCGGCCTTCTTCTTCCCACGCAACAGATTCATCGGAATCATCGTGAACTGCGTGGAGGCGCCGCCTTGCAGGAACAACACCTTGTAATTGGCGGGGATATTCAGCAGCTCGCGCAGATCGGCTTCGGCCTCGGCCTGGATGCTCATGTACTCCTTGCCGCGATGGCTCATTTCCATCACCGACATGCCGGAGTCATGCCAATCCAGCATCTCTTCGCCCGCCTGCTTCAGCACTTCCTTGGGCAGCACCGCCGGACCGGCGGAGAAATTATAAATCTGCGTCATACCAGCCCCTTCCCTATGATTGCTCTTCTTCTTCGTCGGTTTCGACAACTTTTTCCAGGCCCGAAAGCTTCTCGCCTTCGCCCAGATTGATCAGCGTCACGCCCTGCGTGGCACGACCCAACTCGCGGATTTCCTTGACGCGGGTACGAATCAGCACACCGCCGGTAGTGATCAGCATGATCTCGTCATCGTCGTTGACCAACCTGGCTGCAACCACCTTGCCGTTACGGGCCGAGGTGGCAATAGCGATCACCCCTTGCGTTCCGCGGCCGGAATGGCGGAAGTCAGCCAGCACAGTGCGCTTGCCGTAGCCGTTCTCGGTGGCAACCAACACGGTTTGCTTGTCGGTATCCGCGATCAGCAGCGACAGCACTTGCTGCTTGGCCTGAAGCTTCATGCCGCGTACACCGCGTGTTGCACGACCCATCGGACGCACATCCTCTTCGTCGAACCAGACCGCCTTGCCGCCGTCAGAAACCAGCACCACATCATTGGCGCCGTTGGTGACTTCCGCACCGATCAGGAAGTCGCCGTCGTCCAGATTGATGGCGATGATGCCAGCCTTACGCGGGTTGGAGAACTCGGTGAGTGCAGTTTTCTTGACCGTACCCTTGGATGTTGCCATGAAGATGAAGTGGTTCTCGTCAAATTCCTTGACCGACAGAATGGCGTTGATCTTTTCGCCTTCCTCCAGCGGGAACAGGTTGACGATAGGCTTGCCGCGGCTGATGCGGGAACCCTGCGGCACTTCGTAGACCTTGAGCCAATACACGCGGCCACGACTGGAGAAACACAGGATGTAATCGTGCGTGTTGGCGACGAACATCTTGTCGATGAAATCGTCTTCCTTGGTCGCTGCTGCCTGCTTGCCGCGTCCGCCGCGACGCTGGGCGCGATACTCGGCCAGCGGTTGCGACTTGACGTAACCGGTATGCGATAGCGTAACCACCACGTCTTCCGGCGTAATCAGGTCTTCCAGCGAAATATCCTG
>DATHWE010000064.1:0-15868 GCA_035460905.1 Methylophilaceae bacterium
GGGCGCGTTCATGACGCTGATCATGGCGTCTTTCCTCGACCATATCCTGTTGGAAGACAATCGCCACGACCCGGCCGGGGCGCTGGCGTTGATGAACCGCAAGGTGAAGACGGCACTGGGCCAGATTGGCGAACAGAACATTGTGCCCATCGACGGGTCGCGCTTCGCCAAGATGACCGACAAGGAGCAATCCGACGACGGCATGGATACCGCGTTCTGCTGGGTCAGCCTGGAGCAGGGCAGGATGACTTACGCCGGTGCCAAGACGCCGCTGTTCCTGCTGGAACCGGGGGCAAGCGAGGTCACGCTAATCGACGGCGACAAGAAAGGTGTCGGCTACGTCGAAACACCGATGGACTACGCCTGGACCAACCGCGAAATCGCGCTGGCCAAGGGCGCGCGCGTTTATCTCACCACCGACGGCATCATCGACCAGATCGGCGGACCGAAGGACATCGCCTTCGGCAAACGTCGCTTTTCGGCGCTGTTGCTGGAGCACGGCGTCAAGTCGATGGCGGAGCAGGAAGCCATCATCATGCAGGCCTTCTATGAGTATCAGGGCACGCAGCGTCGCCGCGACGACGTCAGCCTGCTCGGCTTTACCGTTTAACTTCAGGGATCACCATGCAACTCGATTTATTCAGTGTTTTCCGCAATACCGCCGACTTCAACGGCGTGCTCTTCTACTACAACGGCAGCTTGTCGCAGAACGTCATTGCCACCATGGGCGACGCGCTGAAACAGCGCCTGGACAGCCAGGACACCGCAGGCCCCAAGGCGCGCAGGCTGTTTTCCAGCTTTATCGAAATGGTGCAGAACGCGCTGCACTACTCGCCCGATGCGCCGGATTCCACAGGCGAGAAGGTCGGCGCTGTCGCGGTGGGAAAGCGCGACGACAAGTACTACATCGTGTGCGGCAACCTGGTGGAGCAACAACACGTCGAGCGCATCCGGCAAAAAATCGAGCCGCTGCGCAACATGACCATGGACGAAATCAAAAAGGCGTACCGCGAGCAGCTCAGGAACGAGCATCACAGCGACCAGGACAGCGTCAGCAAGGGCGCAGGGCTGGGTTTCCTGACGCTGGCGCGAGACGCCTCCGAACCCATCGAGTATTCGCTGACCCCGGTTGACGGGCACGAAAGCGAACTCGCCTATTTCTATCTCAAAGCGACCGTATAAGGAGTCACCATGAACGATATCTATCTCGCCCGCACCACGCATTCACCCGAAGTCGATTTCCGCTTTTCCGAAAACACGCTCACCCTCACCGGCGAAGCCTATCCGGAAAATGCCAACGAATTTTTCCATCCGCTGCTGATCGCGCTGGAGAGTTATCTGAAGTTCGTGGACAGCCGCGACATCGAGTTCAATTTCCGCCTGACGTATTTCAACAGCGCCGCCACCAAGATGATCTACAGCATGTTCGAACTGCTGAACGAATCGGCCTGCACCAGCAACCGTGTGATCCTCAACTGGTACTTCGACGAAGAGGACGACACCATCCTCGAATTCGGCGACGGGATACACGACGACTTCACCGCGCTGGATTACCGGCCGGTGGCGGTAGACCTGGCAATGGTTTGATGTTGTTGCCGGTTCATTAAAATCATGAGGGTGTTTTCATGAGATGGCTGAGTACCTAGGGCCAGGCTCTCGGTATAGTGATTCTCACTACGGATCGAAATTGAGATTCGTTTCGTCAACCACTCAAAGGAGGACGTATCATGTGGACCAAACCTGAAGCAACGGAAATGCGTTTCGGTTTCGAAGTAACGATGTACGTTTGCAATCGTTAATCGATTACGCGCTATTAACACTAACGGGAGCTGAAATGCTCCCGTTAGTGTTTTGGTAGAATAAAACAATAAAAAAGGGGAAGTCATGAACGGCAAGACGGGATTAACGATAGGGAAGCGTCTGGCATTGGGATTTGGTGTAGTGCTGGCCATGATCGTAGTGCTGACGGTCGTCGGCATACAGAAGGTCAATTTCATCGATGACACGCTGGAAGAGGTGACCGAGGTCAATGCGGTAAAACAACGCTATGCGATCAATTTCCGCGGCAGCGTGCATGACCGGGCGATTGCGCTCCGCGATGTGGTGCTGGTGGACCCTGCCGAACTCCAGCCCGTCATTCAGCAGATCGACCGCCTGGCCGATTTCTATGCCAAATCTGCCGGTCCCCTGGATGAAGTCATTGCCTCAGGAGAGGCGGTAACAGCGGACGAAAAGGCGGTACTGACGGAAATCAAGGCGATCGAAGCCAGGACGCTGCCTATTATTCAGCGCGTGATCGCCGCAAAACAGGCCGGAAATGTGGCCGAGGCCCAGGCCGTCCTGTTGCGGGAAGCGCGCCCGGCCTTCGTCGAGTGGCTGGCGCAGATCAACAAGCTGATCGACATCGAGGAAGCCAAGAACCAGCAGGCCACGCCGAGTGCGCGTGCGGTTGCCAGCGGATTCCAGCAATTGATGATCGTCCTGTGCGGCTTGGCTATCCTGATTGGCGCCAGTGTGGCATTTTTCATTACGCGCGGCCTCACGCGCTCGCTCGGCGGCGAACCGAACGAAGCTGCCGATGTGATCGCACGTATTGCAGGCGGCGATCTCAGCTGCCGCATTCAATCGAATTATCCCGACAGCATGCTGAGTGCTGTTGCGCAGATGCAGGAGAAATTGAAGGCGATCGTGACCGGCATCGCTTCTTCCTCCGGCGAATTGACCCAGCGCGCAAGAGTCGTCGCCGCCGCGTCGCAGGATGCGCGCCAAGCCGCCCAGCGCCAGGCAGACTCCTCTTCAGCCACGGTCGCGCGCATCGAGGAAATGACGGTCAGCATCAATGACGTATCCTCGATTGCACGCCAGACCGAAGACAACTCGGCAATGACCGCCGAACTATCGGAAAAAGGCAGCGAGGCCGTGCGCGTGGCCGCGACCGAAATCGATCGCATCGCGCAGACAGTGACATCCTCTGCCGAGCAGATCCGGCAATTGCAGCAACGTTCGCAGGATATCGGCGGCATTGCCGGCGTGATCCGCGAGATCGCCGATCAGACCAACCTGCTTGCACTCAATGCCGCCATCGAGGCGGCGCGGGCGGGTGAAACCGGGCGCGGCTTTGCGGTGGTGGCCGATGAAGTACGCAAGCTGGCGGAACGGACGGGCAGTGCGACCTCCGAAATCGCCCGCATGATTGAGGTGATCCAGAACGAAACGCAAACCGCGGTCAGCGCGATGGAAACGGCGGTGCCGCAAGTGGAAAACGGTCTTGCGTTGGCACGGGAGGCGACCGCGGTGCTGGAGCAGATACATACGCAGGCGCTCGATTCGCTGGCCAAGGTGCGTGACGTGTCGCAAGCTGCGGCGCGGCAGGTCACGACGATTTCGGACATTGCCGCCAATGTGGGCGATATTGCGCGCATGTCCGAGGATACCAGCGCCTCGATGCTGAATAACGCTTCAGCGACGGTGGAGCTGGAAGGCATCGCCGAAGCGCTGCGCCGTAATGTCAGTCATTTCCGCGTGGCCTGATACTAAAACCAACATGTCATAAGTCCGGCCTGAATTCCGGACTCCTCATGGCCCATGGCGCTTTGCGCCCATGGGCCCGGTTTTTTTGACGGAGCGCGCGCCGATGCCATCAGTTGGCTTCTGCCAGATGCTGTGACGTCAATTGCGCGATTTCCGCTTCCTCATCGGCCGGAATAATCAGAATAGGTTGGGAATCCGGGGGCGAGAGTACCGCCGCGTGCAGGCGGTTTGTTTCCTCTTCCAGCTTGAAGCCGAGAAAGCCCAGGGGTTCGCACACCAGAGAGCGCACTTCGGCAGCATGCTCGCCGATGCCTCCGGTAAACACCAGTGCATCGATCTTGCCTGCCTTGGCGGCGAAGGCGCCGATGGCGGCGCGTACCTGGCGGGCGAAATACTCCACCGCGAAGCGTGCCTGATAGCTTTCGCTCGCCAGCAGCGCGGACATTTCACTGCCTTCGCCGCCGGAGAGCGCCCATAGGCCCATGCGATTGTAGACTGTGTCCCGCAACGCTTTGCCGTCCATGCGCCCGGCCAGTTCAAGCATGACGCCGGGATCGAGGTCGCCGCTGCGCGTGCCCATGGGAATGCCGCCGGCTGGCGTATACCCCATGCTGGTATCCAGGGATTTGAGGTTGTCCAGCAGGCACAGGCTGGCGCCATTGCCGAGATGCGCGACGACTACACTGCCATACGCCGTATCACCGATCAATGCCGGCAGCTGGCGCGCCACATGGGCGTAACTGAGGCCATGAAAACCGTAGCGCCGCAGTCCGAATTCCGCAGGGATGGGCAGCCGCCAGGCGAGTTCCGGCAGGGTGGCATGAAAAGCGGTATCGAAGCAGGCCACCTGGGGCGCATCGAAATGCTGCGCGCACAGGGTGACGCCCAGCAGGTTGCCCGGCATGTGTAGCGGGGCGAGGTGGCGGATATTGTTCAGCCGCTGCCGCTCCGGCTCGTCCACCACGCGGGCCGCGTCGATGATATCGCCGCCATGGACGAAACGATGTCCGATGGCATCGGGCCGGTGCCCGCCGAGATCTTTCAGCAATGCGGAAAACGCTTCGCCATGATCGTGCGGAAAGCCATGGCCGATATGCTCATAGCGAAAATTCCGGCGCGTGCCATCCGCCAAGAACAGGCTGGCCTTGAGGCTGGACGATCCGCTGTTGATGGTGAGTATGTTCATGACGGTTGGCGTTGCGTCAGTAAGGCCACGTCCATCCCTCGGCCTCGGGCAAATCCACGCCGTGTTCGTAGGCGTAGGCCCGACACTCCATCTGCTTGTCACGCAACCGCTCCTTGGCATGCGCTCCGATAATCTTGAGTCTCGGAACGCGATCAATGACATCGATGGCAAGGCTGAAACGGTCGATCTGGTTATTGATTGCCAATTCGAGTGGCGTGTTGATATTGCCTTTTTCCTTGTAACCCCGCACATGCAGGTTCTTGTGATTGGTACGGCGGTAGGCCATGCGATGGATCAGGTAAGGGTAGCCGTGGAAGTTGAAGATGATGGGCTTGTCCACGGTGAACAGGCTGTCGAAGTCTTCATCGGTCAACCCATGCGGGTGCTCGCTGGCGGGCGTGAGTTTGTATAGATCGACCACGTTGACGAAGCGCAGCTTGATGTCGGAAAAAGATTCGCGCAGCAGTGCAACTGCTGCCAGCGCTTCCTGCGTGGCAACATCGCCGGCGCTGGCAATAACCGCATCCGGTTCCTCGCCCGCGTCATTGCTGGCCCAGTCCCAGATGTCGATGCCCTTGGTGCAGTGGCGGATGGCTGCGTCGATGTCGAGATATTGCAGATGTTTCTGTTTGTCCGCGACGATCACGTTGATGTAATCGGTGCTTTCCAGGCAGTGATTGGCAACGCTGAGCAGGCAATTGGCATCGGGTGGCAGGTAGATGCGCGTGATCGAAGGGCTTTTGTTTACCACCACATCGAGGAAGCCCGGATCCTGATGGCTGAAGCCGTTATGGTCCTGCCGCCAGACGGTGGAAGTGATCAGCAGGTTAAGCGACGACACCGGCTCGCGCCATTCGACATCGCGGCAAATAGCCAGCCATTTGGCGTGCTGGTTGAACATCGAGTCGATGACATGCACGAAGGCTTCGTAGGTCGAAAAGAAGCCGTGCCGTCCGGTCAGCAGGTAGCCTTCCAGCCAGCCTTCCAAGGTGTGCTCGGACAGCATTTCCATCACGCGGCCATCCGGCGCGAGTTCTCCGCCGTCCTGGTCTTCCGGCAGCATGTCAGCCATCCAGGTTTTCTTGCTGACCGCGTAAACATCGTCCAGCTTGTTCGAGGTGTTTTCATCCGGGCTGAACATGCGGAAACGATCCATGTTGGCGGCCATCGTATCGCGCAGGAACTCGCCCAGAGGATGGGTGTTGCCTTCCATTTCGAGGCCTGATTCCGGCAGCGGAACCGCATACTGGCGGAAATCCGGCAGATGCAGCGGTTTGCGCAGTAGCCCGCCATTGGCATGAGGGTTGGCGCTCATGCGCCGATTGCCGCGCGGCGCGAGTGCCTTGAGTTCCGGGCGCAGCCGGCCGTGTTCGTCGAACAATTCCTGCGGACGGTAGCTGGCAAGCCAGTCATGCAATTGCGCCAGATGCTGCGGGTTGGTTGTCACGCTGGCCAGCGGCACCTGGTGCGCGCGCCAATAGCCTTCCACCTTGTGGCCGTCGACTTCCTTCGGCCCGGTCCAGCCCTTGGGCGAACGCAGCACGATCATCGGCCAGCGCGGGCGTGTCGGTTTGCCGCTCGCTCTCGCTTCCTGCTGAATGCGGCGGATCTCCGTCACACAGCGCTCCATCGTTTCCGCCATCTGGCGATGCATGGTCAGTGGATCGTCGCCTTCGACGAAGTGCGGCTTCCAGCCGTAACCCTTGAACAGGTTTTCCAGCTCGTCGTGCGAAATGCGCGAGAGCAGGGTGGGGTTGTTGATCTTGTAGCCGTTGAGGTGCAGCACCGGCAGCACCGCGCCATCGCGGATCGGGTTGAGGAATTTGGTGGCATGCCAGGAGGTCGCCAGTGGCCCGGTCTCGGCTTCGCCATCGCCAACCACCACGGTCACCACTAGGTCGGGGTTGTCATAGGCCGCGCCGAACGCATGCGACACGCTGTAGCCCAGTTCGCCGCCTTCGTGTATCGAGCCCGGCATTTCGGGCGTGCAATGGCTGCCGATGCCGCCGGGGAAGGAGAATTCCTTGAAGAACAGCTTGAGCCCAGCTTCGTCTTCGCCCTTGTCAGGGTAAAACTCGCTGTAGGTGCCTTCCAGGTAAACCGGCGCCAGCACACCCGGCGCGCCATGCCCCGGTCCGGCAAGAAAAATCGCATTGAGATCGTATTTGTTGATGAGCCGGTTCATGTGCGTGTACACGAAGCTCAATCCGGGGCTGGCACCCCAATGGCCAAGCAGGCGCTGCTTGATGTGCTCTGGCTTGAGCGGCTCTTTCAGCAAAGGGTTGTCGCGCAGGTAGATCATGCCGGCGGCAAGATAATTGCAGGCACGCCAGTAGGCATCAATGGCTGCAGTTTCGTCGTCGGTGAGCAAGGAGGGAGTGGTGTTGTTATCCATGAGACTTTCCTGTGGAATGACCATAATATTAGCATTGATAACAGATGGGGATCATGGATGATAAGGCAGGCTTGCAGCCGTTAGGTTCATGATCCGGAATGTATGTTGCAGGGGCGTGACGTTTCATCGAATTGTCATGGAAGACACTTAGCATGAGCCGATGAACCATACGAAAGGCCATGCGTGAACATTCTTTTCCTGTCAGACGTTTACTTTCCCCGCATCAACGGCGTTTCCACTTCCATCCATACCTTGCGCCAGCAACTGGCGGCGCAAGGGCATCGCGTGCACCTGCTGGCGCCCGACTATTACAGCCCGAGCGAGGACGAATCCTGGATTACTCGCGTGCCTTCGCATTACCTGATGTTCGATCCTGAAGACCGGTTGATGCGCTACGGCAAGGCACTTGCGATGAGCGCGGACTTGCGGCATGAGGACTACGACATCCTGCACGTGCATACGCCGTTTGCCGCACATTATCTTGGCTTGCGCCTGTCACGCAGATTGGGTATCCCTTGCGTGGAGACGTATCACACCTTTTTTGAAGATTACATGCATCACTACCTGCCCATCCTGCCGAAGCCGTTGCTGCGCATGCTGGCGCGCAGGCTTTCGCGCAGCCAGTGCAATGCCATGGACGCGGTGATCGCGCCTTCGCAACCGATGCTGGATGCGCTACGCGGTTACGGTGTGAAATCGCATGCCGAAGTGATACCCACCGGTCTGCAGGAACACAGCTTTGTTCCCGGCGACGGTCCCGGCTTTCGGCGTCGCTATGGCATCGCGCCGGATCGCCCGGTGATGCTGTTTGTGGGGCGCGTCGCGCATGAAAAGAACATCGGTCTTCTGCTGCGCATGGCGCTGAAGGTCAAGCACAGTCGGCCGGATATCCTGCTGGTGCTCGCCGGCGAAGGGCCTGCGCTGGAGCAGTTGCGCAAGGAGGCCCGGGCGCTGGGATTGCAGGACAATACCCTCTTCCTCGGATATCTGGATCGCAATACGGAGCTGAACGACTGCTACCGCATGGCCGACGTGTTCGTGTTTTCGTCGCTCACCGAAACCCAGGGGCTGGTGCTGCTGGAAGCGATGGCGCAAGGCGTGCCTGTCGTGGCGATAGCCGAAATGGGAACGAAATCCATCCTGGTCGAAGGCAAGGGCGCACTGATTGCGCCGCAGGATGAACAGGGATTTGCCGAGCGCGTGCTGAGCCTGTTGGCCAATCCCGAGCATGGCCGGGCGCTGGGCGAGAAGGCGCATGGATATGCGCTGCACTGGTCCGCGAGTTATATGGCGGAGCGGATGATGCAGTTTTACCGGCAGGTGATTGCCAGCCAGTGACCTGGCATCAATCGTAACGGCAGGGCGGCATGTCGCGACGGTCAAGAAACAGCGCATTGCCAACAATTTTCTTGGCCTGTTTCTTGGCCGACGATGCGGCTGCCGCCACTTCGTGATGCGAAGCGAAGTGGCGGGGGTCGATCCACACGGCACCGATCGAAAGACTGGCCAGCGGGTGAAATGTCCGACGGCCCTGGCGATCTTCGGCCTCGATCCCGCCGCGAGCCACGTCTTCCGCTTCGTAATGCCCCGGGATGGAGGCCGCAAATTTATCCAGCAAAGTTTTACAGCGCGTTTCCCAATCCTCGCTGCAGAACAGCGCAATGAAATCGTCGCCGCCGATATGGCCGACGAAGTCGAGTTCCGGATGAGCCATTTCCTGCATTAGCTTGCTGGTGAGCTTGATGACGTCGTCACCCTGGCGGAAGCCGTAGACATCGTTGTAAGGCTTGAAATTGTCCAGATCGAAATAGCAGGCGCAAAAGCAGGTGCCATTTTGCAGCAGCCGGTCGATATGCTCGTTGATCGGCACATTGCCCGGCATTTGCGTCAGCGGGTTGGCGTAGCGTGCTGCGGCAATCTGCATTTGCGTGATCTCGCGCAGCAGATCGTGGCCGCTGCCCATGCCCAAATAGGTGCCGCGGTCGGTGATGATGAAGCCGGAGGTCAGGTGATAGGGTTCCATTTCCAGAATGATGCTGCTCAGCTCGTGCAGCGACACCGTGCTTTCCACGATCAGCGGCGAAGCATCCATCATCATCGCGCATGAGCGCCGGCCGAAAAGCTCCTTGCTGAAGCGTCGGGCGAAACGGTCGCTCATGGTGTAGCGGCTGATCAGTCCGACCGGTATGCCTTCATCGACGATGGGGATGGAATACAAGCCGGGGTCGCTTTCGAACATTGCGAATACTTCTTCGTTGGTCGAGTTCGTTGAAGCCGGGGAGACCCATTTAAGCAGGTTGGCCACCGTGGTATTGCGTTTCACGTATTGGCAAGGTGCGGCGCGTACCATGCCTCTTATCCCTTTCAGCGTTTCCATGACGCCGGACCGGATCATGACTTCCGGCCGGGTTTGAGGGTGAGCGAAATAATACCCCTGGCCGAAATCGACCCCAAGGTCACGCACGATCAGCAGTTCGGCATGCGTTTCTATACCCTCGGCAATCACGCGGCAGCCCGCATTGCGGGCGATTTCCTGAATGGAGCGTACGAATTGCAGCTTGATCGGATCGAGGTTGATGTTCTGGATGAAGTGCTTGTCGATCTTTACGTAATCCGGCCGCAATTCGGACCACAGGCGCAAGCTGGAGAACCCTTCGCCGAGATCGTCCATCGCAATTTCGAATCCCATCGCGCGATAGTGGCGGGTGGCCTCGCGCAAGGCCGCATACTCCAGCGTGGGTGAGTTTTCGGTCAGTTCGATCACCACCTGGTTGGGCAGCAAACCAGAGTCTGCGATGCAGCGCAGCGTTTCGCCGCTCTGCCAGCCTTCCATCAGCAGGGTTTCCGGGCTGACATTCAGGAACAGCTTACCCGAGACGCCAAGCCGAGCGAAGGATTCGAGCACGATGCAACGGCTCAGGTATTCGATTTCCACGGACAGGCCGCATTCCCGCGCAGCCTGGAACAGCATCATCGGCGAATGCAGCGGGCTGTCGGAAGGACCCCGTATCAAACCTTCATAACCGACGATGCCGGCACTGCCCATATGAATGATGGGTTGGAATATCGCACTTAATTGACGGCCATGAATGATCGCTTCGAGTCGTTCTGCAGTTGTTTTTTCCTTGTTCGTGTCCGCTTCGATCTCGGATAGATAGGGATGGGCTTCAGCCAGAGATGTCATCGTGTGCTCTTTTATTGGAATGCCGGTAGCACACGATAACGATGGTTTATGACAACCATTTGACAATGAAGCAGGCAACAAAAAAGCCGCCCCACAGAGGCGGCTTGGTCGGAGATGCGAGAGTGTCACATGAACTTGGTTCCGAGCCACCAGAACGCTGCGGCAATCAGGCCGCTGGCGGGAATCGTCAGTATCCAGGCCACGATCAGGTTTAGCGCGACGCCCCAACGGACATCGCGCGTGCGGCGGGCGGAACCGACGCCGACGATAGCGCCTGAAATGGTATGGGTGGTCGATACCGGAATGCCGCCCAGCGTCGCGAGGCCGAGGCTGAGCGCGCCGCCCATCGATGCGCAGGAACCGCTGACCGAGTTCAGCTTGGTGATCTTGGTGCCCATGGTCTTGACGATGCGCCAACCGCCCATGTAAGTACCCAGGGCGATTGCGAAATAGCAGGAGTAGACCACCCAGTCCGGCAGGGTGGCGACATCGGTGGTCGCAGCGCCGGCGCTGATCATCAGCAGCCAGATGATGCCGATGGTCTTCTGCGCGTCATTCCCGCCGTGCGCCAGGCTGTACGCGCCCGAGGCGAACAGCTGCATGCGGTCAAACCAGTGCTTGACCTGGCCGGGCGTCCGGTTGCGGAACAGCCAGGCGACGAGCACCATCAGCAGCCCGCCGAGCAGATAACCTACCAAGGGCGAAATCACGATAAACAGCAGAATCTTGCCGAATCCGCTCCAGATAATCGGGGCGATCCCGCCTGCCTTGGTGATCGTGGCACCGACCAGTCCGCCGATCAACGCGTGGGATGAGGACGAGGGAATGCCATACATCCAGGTGATGACATTCCACGATAGCGCGCCGCACAGGGCGCCGAAAATCACGTAGTAATCGACGAAATTCGGATCGACTGTGCCTTTGCCTATGGTGGCCGCCACATGCAGGTGGAACACCCACAAGGCAGCGAAGTTGAAGAACGCCGCAAACAGCACCGCCTGTTTCGGCGTCAGTGCGCCGGTTGCGACGATGGTGGAAATCGAATTCGCACCGTCATGGAAGCCGTTCATGAAGTCGAACGCCAGCGCCACCAGGATCAGCAGCCCCAGAATCCAGACGTTGATGGTCAACGCCTCCATCATGAATTCTCGATCAGGATTTCTTCGATGGTCTTGGCTGTTTCCTCGCAGCGATCCAGCACGGTTTCAAGCAGGAAATAGAATTCATGCAATTTCATCGCCATCCAGGGGTCGGTGCCTTCCTGGAACAGGCGGGTGATCGCCATTTTCAGTACCTTGTCGCCTTTGGACTCGATCTCGTCGATCTCCTGGCAGAACCCCGCGGTTTCCTTGCGCCTGTCCTTGTCCGCCAGGCTGATCATTGCGCGATTGAGTCGCAGGCTGGCATCGGCACCCAGGGCAGCCAGCTCGCGCGCTTCCGGAGTCGATTCCTGGATGTGGTACATGCCGACCGCATTGGCGACGTTACGCAGTGCACTCAGTATCTTGTCCAGTTCCAGCGTCAGGTTATGGATTTCGTCGCGATCGAGGGGCGTGATAAAGGATTTATGCAGCAGCGCAATGAGCTCCGCCTTGATCTTGTCGCCGCTTTTTTCGTTGAAATCCACTTCCTTGGCGAGGAGTTCAATATCTTCCGGGCTTTCCGTTCCCAGATTGTTGACCAGGCGCAGTGTGGCGTTTGCGCTGGCGACGACCCGATCCGAGTGGGCGATCAGCAGGTCGAAAAACTCCTTACGTTTTGGCATGAGGCCGCTAAACATAACGAAATGTCCTTAAAGGTGGTGGGTCCATCAATGTCACGGAATTGTAACAAATGACGGGGCATCCATAGCCTGAAAATGTTCGCGATGAGCGGATACAAAAACGCCCGCACAAGGCGGGCGTTGTGAATCGGTGTCGGGCGGACTCAGCCGAACTTGCCGGTGATGTAGTCTTCCGTCTCGCGGCGGCTCGGCTTGGTGAACATGGTGTCGGTGTTGCCGAATTCGATCAGCTCGCCCAGGTACATGTAAGCGGTGTAGTCGGACACGCGTGCCGCCTGTTGCATGTTGTGCGTGACGACCAGAATGGTGACCTTGTTCTTCAGTTCGGACATCAGTTCTTCGATGCTGGCGGTGGCGATGGGGTCCAGCGCAGATGTCGGCTCGTCGAACAGCATGATTTCAGGGTCGGTCGCCAAGGCGCGGGCGATGCACAGACGCTGTTGCTGGCCGCCGGAGAGATTGAACGCCACTTCGTGAAGTCTATCCTTCACTTCGTTCCAGATCGCCGCACCGCGCAGGGCTTCCTCGACCTTGTCGTCCATGTCGCGCTTGTTGGTTTCGCCGCGTACGCGCAGGCCGTAAGCAACGTTTTCATAGATCGATTTGGGGAAAGGGTTCGGCTTCTGGAACACCATGCTGATGCGCATGCGTACTTCAATCGGATCCACCGCCTTTTGCAGGATGTTGGTGTTGTCCGGATGCATCACGATCTCGCCCTCATACTGGTTGCCGGGGTAGAGGTCGTGCATGCGGTTGAAGCAACGCAGGAAGGTCGACTTGCCGCAGCCGGAAGGGCCGATCAGCGCGGTGATCTTTTTTTCATGGACGGGCAGGTTGATGCCCTTGAGCGCCTTGTGGCCGCCGTTGTAATAGAAGCTCAGGTTGCGGGCTTCGGCCTTGATGGGCGTTTCGGTGGGTTGCATGAAGTTTGTCCTTAACTCAGGAAATCCAAAATGTAGAGTGTGTCTGTGCGGCAAGGCTCGACAGCAAAGTATTCGCTCGACTGCCGCACAGACTTACCACTTGATGTTCTTGCGGATGCGATAACGCAGCCAGATCGCCGTGCCGTTCATCAGCAGCGTCACCATGATGATGATCGCGCCGGTGGCCGCAGCATTGATGTGGAACGCATGGTCCGGGCGCGACAGCCAGTTGAACATCTGGATGGGCAGTACGGTAAAGCCCGATTCCAGCCATTCGAAACTGAGGAACGGCGGCTCGGCCATGACCGGTGCCGGCGGCAGGAAGGCAATGAACGTCAGGGCGCCGATGGTGATCACGGGTGCCGTTTCACCCAGTGCGCGGGCCATGCCGATGATGATGCCGGTCAGGATGCCGCCGAAAGAGTAGTGCAGGATGTGGTCGGAAACGACCTGCCATTTGGTTGCGCCGACGGCGTAAGCCCCTTCGCGGATACTGATTGGGATCGCACGGATGGATTCGCGGGTTGTGACAATGACGACCGGCAGGATCAGCAGCGCAAGCGTCAGGCCCGCAGTCAGGATGCTTTGCCCCAGGTCGAGGATGTAGACGAACAGGCCCAGTGCCAGCAAACCGTAAATGATCGACGGAACACCGGCCAGATTGCTGACGTTGATTTCGATCAGGTCGGTAAACCAGTTCTTCGGGGCATACTCTTCCAGATACACGCCTGCCGCCACGCCCAGCGGCACGGCAGTAACGAAGGTGACCGTCATGACCAGCAAGGAACCGACCCAGGCAGTCAACAGCCCGGCGCTGCCTGCCCTGCGCGAGGGGAAGTTGGTGAGGAATTCATAGTTGAAGCGCGGGTAGCCGTCCATGACCAGATCGACAAACAGCGTCAGCAGTGTCAGCAGTCCCACCATCAAGGCCAGCAGCCCGACGATGGAGAAAATATAGTCGTTCAGCTTGTGCCGACGGATCATCGCCCGGACTTCGTCCAGGTTTTTGAGTACGGATGTTTCTGGGGTCGACATTTTAGTAAGCCTCGCGGTATTTCTTGCGTGCCAGGTGGCCCAGCAGGTTGAAGAACAGCGTCATGAAAGCGAGCACCAGGCCGGCGGCGAAAATACTCTGATAGCCGATGCTGCCGTGCGGCAGGTCGCCCATCGCGACCTGCACGATGTAGGCGGTAATGGTAGCGGCGCCTTCCATCGGGTTGATGGTCATTGTCGGCTGCTGGCCGGCGGCGATGGCGACCACCATGGTTTCACCCACCGCGCGGGAGATGCCGAGAATGTAGGCAGCGATAATGCCCGACGTGGCGGCCGGCGCAACCACGCGTACTGCAGTCTGGAAGCGCGTTGCGCCCATCGCATAAGAGCCTTCGCGCATGCTCATCGGCACGGCGCGCATCGCGTCTTCCGCCATGGAGCTGATGTAGGGGATGATCATGATGCCCATCACGATACCGGGCCCCAGCATATTGAAGCCGGGCAGTTCCGGGAAGATGATTTGTAGCAGCGGCGTGACGAACAGCAGCGCAAAGTAGCCGAAGACCACGGTAGGCACGCCCACCAGCAATTCCAGGATAGGCTTGCAGATTTCCCGCACGCGGTGCGAGGCAAATTCCGAAAGATAAATGGCGGCAATAGTGCCGAGCGGTATCGCAACCATCAGTGCGATGCCCGACGTAACCAGGGTGCCCATCACCAGCGGCAGGATGCCGTAGTGGGCATCTTCGAACAGCGGTGTCCATTGGGTATCGGTGAGGAAGTCCACAATGGAGACATGCGCGAAAAAGCCGGCAGATTCGTAAAGCAGAATGGCGACAATGCCGACCGTGGTGGCAACAGCCGAGAGCGCGGCCATCATGAGGATGAACTCAATCACCCGCTCTTTGAAATGGCGCCGGAAATTCTTGGCGAGACGGTCGCTGATGCGAAGTTCCAGTGGGGTATTCAGCACTTCGGTTGCCATGCTCATAGTTGTTTTAACCCGTGCATTGTAACGGAACGGAGGGGGATAGACCAACCGCCGGAACGCTTGTTCCGGCGGCTGGAAGGGACTTACTTGATGCGCTTCAGCAGCTCTTCGATCTTGACGCCGACTTCAGGCACGCCGCCGAAACCGGTACCCGGCTTGAGCGACTTCCAGTGCGCTTCCACCGCAGCGTATTCGTTGGCCGGCAGTGGAACGTACTTCACTTCCTTCACCAGTTCCGGAGCGTTCTTCAGGTAGAAGTTGATGAATTCCTTCACTTCCGGCTTGAACGCGGCGGCGGTGGCATTGACGTAGATGAATATCGGACGGGACAGCGGCTGGTAGGTGCCGCTCATTACGGTTTCCTGTGAAGGCAGCACGGCAGGCTTGCCGGCTTTCTCGATGATGCCCGCAGCCTTCAGCTTGTCCTTGTTTTCTTCATAATAGGCCAGGCCGAAGTAGCCGATGGCATTGGCATCCTGCGAAACGCCCTGAACCAGCACGTTGTCGTCTTCGGATGCGGTGAAGTCGCCACGGCTGGACTTGGCCTTGCCGACGATGGCTTCAGTGAAGTAGTCGAAGGTGCCGGAATCGGCGCCTGCGCCGAACAGCTTTAGCGGCTTGTCGGGCCATGCGGCGTTGACTTGCTTCCAGGTCTTTACCTTGCCTTGGGAGGCCGGTTCCCACATTTTCTTGAGGTCGGCCACGGTCATGGTCTTGGCCCAGTCGTTCTTCGGGTTGATCACGACGGTCAACGCGTCATAAGCAACCGGCAGTTCGATATACTGGATGCCGGCTTCCTTGCAGGCATCCATTTCCTTTTGCAGGATGGGGCGGGAAGCACCGGAAATGTCGGTTTCGCCGCGGCAGAACTTCTTGAAGCCG
>DATHWE010000065.1:0-8877 GCA_035460905.1 Methylophilaceae bacterium
CAGCATTACCATGCTGGGGAATTCCATCGTATGCGCCGTACTCAAGCCGAGTGTTTGGGCATGCGCTGTAAAATCCTCGGGCACCGGGCGGTCCGAAATCACCACCAGATCGCCGCCCAGCAACATCCCACCCTGCCTGCCTAATGCAGACTCGATGCGGTCGGCGAAGAACCCCACGGCGGTCATCGCGGCCACTGCCAGCACCAGCGCAAATAAAAGGACGCGTATCTCGCCGGCACGCCAGGCACTGCGCAATTGCTTGAGCGCAAATGTCATGTCGCCGCTCATGGCTTCAGCCTGCCACCTTCCAGATGCAGGCGGCGCCCGCAACGCTCGGCCAGAGTAGCATCATGCGTGACCAGCACCAGCGTCGTGCCCGACTCCGCGTTCAGGCCGAACAGCAAGTCGATGATGCGCTGGCCGGTAGCGGCGTCGAGGTTGCCGGTCGGCTCGTCGGCAAAGAGGATCGTCGGACGCGGCGCGAAGGCGCGCGCAATGGCAACGCGCTGCTGCTCGCCACCCGAAAGCTGGCGCGGATAATGTGTCAGTCGGTGCGTCAGCCCGACCCGTTCCAGCGCCGCACGCGCACGTTCGTCGGCATCGGCAACACCGGCAAGCTCCAGCGGGAGCAGCACGTTTTCCAGCGCCGTCAGCGACGGCAACAACTGAAACGACTGGAAAACGAAGCCCATGTGGCGGCCGCGCAGCACGGCACGGCCATCCTCATCCAGTTGCGCCAGATCCTCACCGCGAAAAATAACGCGGCCGTCGCTGGGAACATCCAGCCCTGCCAGCAGACCAAGCAGTGTAGACTTGCCCGAGCCCGAAGCCCCCAGGATTGCGACGGTTTCGCCTCCCAGCACGCGGCAACTGAAATCCGAGAGGATCGCGAGTTCGCCTTCGCTGCTGGTAACATGCTTGCTCAAGCCAGTCGCTTCGATTTCGATATTTTCTTGAGAATCCGGAACCATGTTGCCTAGACTTTTCCTGTTGTTGATATTGAATTTGCCGTTGTGGGCCATGGCCGCGCCGACCATACTCGTCTACGGTGATAGCCTGTCGGCTGCGTACGGTATACCTAGAGACCAGGGCTGGGTGGAATTGTTGCAACGGCGACTGAATGAAAAAGGGTACAGCCATCGCGTAGCTAACGCCAGCGTCAGCGGGGAGACTACCAGCGGCGGCCTGTCTCGCTTCGATACCACGTTGGCGGAAGCGCGTCCTGATCTGGTCATCATCGAACTCGGCGCCAACGATGGCCTGCGCGGTTTGCCGCTCCCGGACATGAAGCGCAACCTTAATGCGATGATCACCGCGGCACAAAAGAAGCAGGCCAAGGTGATGTTGCTCGGAATGCGCATTCCACCGAATTACGGCCAGGCCTACACCCGCGATTTCGCCAACACATTCCATCAGTTGGCCAAGGATCATCAGCTACCGCTGGTCGACTTTTTCCTCAATGGCGTCGCAGGAAAGCGCGACATGGTGCTGGACGATGGCTTGCATCCCACCGCTGCAGCGCAGGAGCGCATGCTGGACAACGTCTGGGTCGTGCTGCAGCCGATGCTGGGCAAGCCCGTCAATCGCGCTTCCAGCCGATAAGCCATCCCTCTTCTCCGGGCGCGGCCTGGAGTTCGCAAGCCACGCCGATGCCCGGCACGACAGCCAACTTTTCTCCGAAGTAAATCAGCGGCAAGGATGCACGCTCCCACGGTGGCATTCCGGCTTCCTGCAATAAATGCCGCAGGCTGCGCGTCGGACGCCGGTGATCGGGCTTGAAGCGCTCACCGCCCGTACGGGAGCGGATTTCCAGTCTGTCGCCGATACGTGATGAAGAAATCCCCTGCCCAAGGACGCGTTCAAAAGTCAGCACTCCTCCCGGCAACCTCATCTCCGGCTCGCCCCGCCAGGCCAGATGCAATGGCTGCGCGCCCGGATTTTTTTCGAAGATCGCACGATCACGATAGCGTCTTAGCTCACCGCCCTCGAGAACAACGCGCAATTGGGCATCGTCCCGGGCGTTCAGCAATTGCCGATAGGCTTCCTGCAAGCGCCGCGTGCTCGGAGGGACCATCAGGTAATCGGAAAGCCAGTACCGCAACAAGTTGCGTCCTCGTGGCGCAGAAAGCGCACGCAGCCCGGCAATATCCAGGCTGCCATCCTTGACGCAAATCGCCGCATCGGCGGCAGCCACCTCATCCTGCAATTCTGCGGCCTCAGCGAAATGCGAAGCGCTGCGCGCCAACGTAGTGCGACACGCTGGAAAACGCTTTTCGATTTCTGGAAAAACATGGTGGCGCAGGAAATTCCGGTCATAGGAAAGATCGAGGTTGCTTTCGTCTTCAATCCATTCCAGACCGTGCTCTTCTGCGTAAGCCTCAAGGGTTGAGCGGGGGATATCAAGCAAGGGGCGAAGGATGCTTGCAGTGCTTTGCCCTTGAGTGCCTGCCAGTGCCGACACCTGCGGCATCGCGGAGAGCCCCTTGACGCCGGAGCCGCGCAACAATTGCAGCAGCAGCGTTTCAGCTTGATCGTCGCGATGATGCGCAAGCAAGATGGCATCGGCCTTCTGGGCAAGCAATACGCGGTACCGCGCTTCACGTGCGGCAGCCTCAATGCCTAATCCGCTATCGCGGGGCACATGCACGGATTCAGCAACAAAAGGAACCCCGTAACCGGCGCATAACCCGGCGCAAAACTGCGCCCATGCGGCAGCATTGGGGCTAATACCGTGATTGACGTGAACTGCGCGGAGTTGAAAAGACTGGGGCATGCATGCTGCTGCGAGCATATGCAGCAGCACACAGGAATCGAGACCGCCAGACAGGCCGAGAATCAGTGTCTGGCCTGGCTGAACGGTCTCGTGTAGAAAAGTCGTTAGACGTTCAGGCAGCTCACTTTGTCGTGGCTTCTTTGTACTTGCCATAGCTCATGAGTCGGTCGAGGCGGGCTTCGAGCAGGTTGGAGGTGGATTTCACCTGCAACATGTGCAGCTCGTCCTTCAAGGCGCGGCGCAAGGTCTGCATCATCACTTCAGGCTCGCGATGCGCGCCGCCCAGTGGTTCGGAAACAATGCGGTCGACCAGACCCAACTGTTTCAGGCGGTTGGCGGTAATCGCCAGCGTTTCCGCAGCCTCCGGTGCCTTGTCCGCGCTCTTCCACAGAATGGAAGCGCAGCCTTCGGGTGAAATCACGGAGTAAGTGGAGTATTGCAGCATCATCAGGTGATCGACCACGCCCAGCGCCAGCGCACCGCCGGAACCGCCCTCGCCGATGATGACGCCGATAATCGGGGTCTTGAGTTCGGCCATCACGTAAAGATTACGCGCGATAGCTTCGGATTGGCCGCGCTCTTCAGCACCGATGCCGGGATAGGCGCCCGGCGTATCGATCAGGGTAATGATCGGCAGTTTGAATTTTTCCGCCAGGCGAAACAGACGCAGCGCCTTGCGATAGCCTTCCGGACGCGGCATGCCGAAGTTGCGGTAGATTTTTTCCTTGGTGTCGCGGCCCTTCTGGTGGCCGATGACCATCACCGGCTGGCCTTCGAAGCGCGCGATACCGCCTACGATGGCCGGATCGTCCGAATAGGCGCGATCCCCGTGCAACTCGTCGAAATCGGTAAACAGGCCATTGATGTAGTCCAGCGTGTAGGGGCGCTGCGGATGGCGCGATACCTGCGAAATCTGCCAGGCGCCGAGCTTGCTGTAGATGTCCTTGGTCAGCGTCTGGCTCTTTTGTTGCAGGCGATCGATTTCGTCGGAAATATCCAGCGCGGAATCGTCCTGCACATAGCGCAGTTCCTCGATTTTTGTCTCGAGCTCGGCAATGGGTTGTTCGAAGTCTAGGAAGCTTGTTTTCATAAATGTTCTCGTCTGCCGCGATCGGCTTGCAACAGGGGGCTAATGATACAGGATTTTGACATTTTCTTCGGAAAGCCACGCGCGCAATCCGTGCAATAACTCATCATGCAATTCGACGCGCCATTGGTCGCCCAGCGCCAGCTCGCAATGCGCGCTGGAATTCCGGTAATCGATCTGCACGCGGCAGCCAGGCGCGTCTTCCGCACTGCGCATTTTGCGATACGGGGCCAGCAGTTCGCCCAGCTTGCGCGCATCGGCCTGGCCATTGCAGGAAATCCTGAGCAGGCTGGCGTAGGCGCTGCGCGCCGAAGCGATATCGAACAGGCGACGGGCATTGACGCGCAAGCCGCCGCTGAAGTCGTCATTGCTGACCTTGCCTTCCACGAACAGCAATTGGTCTTCCTTGAGCAGTGCCGCGTGCGACATCAGCAGCTCGCTACCGACCATGACCTCGATTTGCGCACTGGCATCATCGATAGTCACGAACGCCATCTTGCCGCGGCTGGTCATGCGCGCACGCAATCCGACCACCACGCCTGCAAGCAATTGCGACTGATCTTGGGGCTTGAGCGCAGCCAGATTGCTGCGCACGAAGGCGGACAGCTCCTTGCGATAAGCCACATACGGGTGGCCGCTGAAGTAAAAGCCGAGCGCAGCCTTTTCCTGCTGGAGTTTTTCCTGCTCCGGCCACGGCGGTACTTGCGGAAGCTTGTGCTGGCCGACCTCCGGCATATCGCCGAACAGGCTGTTTTGCCCGGCTGCCGCTCCGCTCTGCTCGGCAGCCTCGATCGCCATGCCGACGCCAGCCAGCAAAGCTGCGCGATTGGGCTCCAGCTTGTCGAACGCGCCGGCGCGGATCAGCGATTCGATCACGCGGCGATTGACCTTACGCAAATCCAGCCGCAGACAGAAATCGAACAGATCCTTGAACGGGCCGTCGGCTTCGCGCGCGGCGAGAATGACTTCGATGGCCGACCAGCCGGTGCCCTTGACCGCGCCCAGGCCATATAGCACCTGCTTGTCGTTCAGGGGCTTGAAGCGGAATTCGCTCTGGTTGATGTCCGGCGCCAGCACCTCCAGGCCATTAGCGATGCAGTCATCGTGGAAGATATGCACGCTGTCGGTGTTGTTCATGTCCGCCGACATGGTCGCGGCGAGAAAGGCCGCCGGGTAATGCTTTTTGAGGAAGGCCGTGTGGTAGGCCACCAGCGCGTAGGCCGCCGCGTGCGACTTGTTGAAGCCGTAGCTGGCGAACTTTTCCATCAAGTCGAAGAGCGACCCCGCATCGCGGGCGGCCGTGCCGTTCTTCTCCGCGCCTTCAACGAATACCGCGCGCTGCGCGTCCATTTCCTCTTTTTTCTTCTTGCCCATCGCGCGGCGCAACATGTCGGCGCCACCGAGGCTGTAACCGGCGACCACCTGCGCGATCTGCATCACCTGCTCCTGATACACCATGATCCCGTAGGTTTCTTTCAGGATGGGTGCAGTCGCCGGATGCGGGTATTCGACTTTCTGCAGTCCGTGCTTGCGGCGGCAGAAGTCGGGAATCAGGTCCATCGGACCCGGGCGATAGAGCGCCACAAGGGCGATGATGTCTTCGAAGCAGTCGGGCTTGGCCTGCTTCAGCATGTCCTTCATGCCGCGCGATTCCAGCTGGAACACGGCGGTGGTGTTAGCGGCCTTGAGCAGATCGAAGGTCGGCTTGTCGTCCAGTGGTAGTGTCTCGAACGACAGCGGCGGCTGTCCCAGGGCAGCGCGCTGCGCATTGGTGTTGTCCAGCGCCATGTCGAGGATGGTCAGCGTGCGCAGACCGAGGAAGTCGAACTTGACCAGCCCGACCGCCTCCACGTCATCCTTGTCGTACTGGCTCACCACACTGTCGCTGCCCGGCTGGCAATAAACCGGCGAAAAATCGGTGATCTTGCCCGGCGAGATCAGCACGCCGCCGGCGTGCATGCCGATATTGCGCGTCAGGCCTTCGAGGCGCAGCGCCAACTCCAGCAACTCGTTGACTTCCTCTTCCTTCTCGCGCCGCTCCTTGAGCTGCGGTTCTTTTTCCAATGCGTCGGAAAGCGAAATGCCGAGTTCGTTTGGAATCAGCTTGGCAATGCCGTCGACAAAGTTGAACGGATAGTCGAGCACGCGACCGACGTCGCGGATCACCGCCTTGGCCGCCATGGTACCGAAGGTGGCGATCTGCGAGACCGCCTCCAGTCCGTACTTGTGCTTCACGTAGTCGATGACGCGATCGCGCCCTTCCTGGCAGAAGTCGATGTCGAAGTCGGGCATGGATACCCGTTCCGGATTCAGGAAGCGCTCGAACAGCAGCGCGTAGCGTAGCGGATCGAGATCGGTAATGCCCAGCGAATAGGCCACCAGCGAGCCGGCACCGGAACCCCGTCCCGGCCCCACGGGCACGCCGTTGTGCTTGGCCCAGTTGATAAAATCGGCCACGATAAGGAAGTAACCTGGAAAACCCATCTGCACAATGATGCCGACCTCGAAATCCAGTCGCGCTTCATATTCGGCGCGCTTTGACTCGCGGACTTCCGGATCCGGGTAAAGCACGTCCAGGCGACTCTTGAGACCTTCATGCGCCTGCGCCGCGAGGAACTCGTCAAGACTCTCGCCGTTCGGCGTCGGGAATTGCGGCAGGTAGTTCTTGCCCAGTGTCAGCGACAGGTTGCATCGTTTGGCGATTTCCACGCTGTTGGCCAGCGCTTCGGGAATATCCGAGAACAACTCGGCCATCTCGGCCTGCGTGCGGAAATACTGCTGCTCAGTAAAATGGCGCGGACGGCGCCGGTCAGCCAGCACATACCCTTCGGCGATACAGACGCGCGCTTCGTGCGCCTTGTGGTCATCGGTATCGAGGAACTGGATCGGATGCGTCGCCACAACGGGAAGATTCATCCCTGCCGCCAGAGCGAGCGCGCGGGCAATGTAGGCTTCCTGCTGCGGATGGCCGGCACGCTGCAATTCGATATAGAAACGATTCGGGAATAGTCGTTGCCATTGTCGAGCCAACTCTTGCGCGATAAGCGTATTGTCCTGCAGCAGCGCCTGACCGATATCTCCCGCCATTTCGCCGGAAAGCATGATCAGGCCATCGGTACCGCCCTCGGCAAACCATTCGCGACGAACTTCTGCTCGACCACGATGCTGATTTTCGAGATAGGCGCGGGAAACGAGTTCGCACAGCCGCAGATAACCGGCATGCGTCTGACAGAGCAAAAGCGCGCGGTATGGCTGGTCGTGATTGACTTCGTTTTCAAGCCAGATATCCGCGCCGATCAGAGGCTTTACGCCTTTGCCACGAGCAGCCTTGTAGAACTTGACTGCACCGAATAGATTGGAGAGATCAGTGAGCGTCAGCGCCGGCATCTTGTCCTGCACTGCGCGAGCAACGTAGTCGTCGATGCGTACCATGCCATCCACGACGGAATACTCGCTATGGCAGCGCAGGTGGATAAAAACAGGGTCGGACATGGGCCGGATTTTACCGCAAATCGGGGGAGGCTTCAGGGCAGAATCAGACGAAAATGGGCGCCCTTATGGTTGACAAGCCAGACTTCTCCGCTCCTGTCATGTAAGCAGATTGAATTTATTGAGGGTCTTAATTCTTCAGCGCATGAATCGCCGGCAGGTTCCGCCACCACCCGTAGACATCCATGCCGCAGCCGAAAACGTATCGATTCGGAACTGTGAGGCCAACAAAATCCGCCCGCACCGGCTTTTCATGACCGGTTTCCTTCTCCGTCAGCACCGCGATCAGCACCCGAGCGGCACCTGCTTCCAGGCATTTCTTGCGCACGGCAGCCAAGGTATGGCCTTCGTCAAGGATATCGTCCAGCAGCAGCAAGGTCCGGCCACGCACATTCTCGCCGGGCGACATTTTCCAGACCACATCATCGCCTCCGGTCGTGCGGTTATGATAGCGACTGGCCTGAACGTAATCGAATTCCAGAGGAAACTTGAGCAGAGGCAACAAGTGACCGGCAAACACCGTTGCACCGCTCATGACGCAAAGCACCAGGGGGTCGCTGTCTGCCAGGACATTCGATACATCATCCGCCAACCGCTGAATAGCCGCAGCAACATCCGCCTCGCTAAAAAGAACTTCCGATTGCTCCAACAATTGCCGAGGCGAAGTATGAGTCATAGCTGGCCTTTTGCAGTGAGTTGGCTTAGATACGCGGAAAACTCCTGGCCAATGACAGGATGCCGCATCGCCAGTTCGACATTGGCCTTCATGTAACCAAGCTTGCTGCCGCAATCGTAGCGCTTGCCTTGAAAGCGATAGGCCAGCACGCGCTCTTCCTGCATCAGCGAGGCAATACCGTCGGTCAACTGAATCTCACCTCCCTTGCCGGGCTGCACATTTTCGAGATGATCGAATATCCGCGGGGTGAAAAGATAGCGGCCGACCACAGCCAGATTGGACGGGGCATCTTCCGGCTGCGGTTTCTCGACAATACCGTTCACCTGCAACAGGCGGGGCGCAATATCGACGGCATCCACGATGCCGTAGCTGGCGGTTTCCGTAGGGGCGACATCTTCCACCCCCAGAATCGAGCTGCCGTGCTGACGATACACCTCCATCATCTGTGCCATCGCGCCGGGCTTGCCGTCGATGAAATCGTCCGCCAGGATCACGGCAAAGGGTTCCGGACCGACCACGGGGCGAGCACATAGAACCGCATGCCCCAGCCCAAGCGCTTCCGATTGCCGCATATAAATGCAATTCATGCCGCGCGGCAGCATGGACCGCAGCTCGTCCAAAGTCTGTTTGCGTCCGCGCGCTTCGAGCTCGACTTCCAGCTCGTAGGCTTTGTCGAAATGGTCTTCAATGGCCCGCTTGGTACGGCCGGTAATGAAGATCATCTCGGTGATACCGGCTTCCGCCGCCTCTTCCACGGCATATTGAATCAGCGGCTTATCGACGATAGGCAGCATTTCCTTGGGACTGGCCTTGGTGACCGGGAGAAAACGCGTTCCCAGACCGGCGACTGGG
>DATHWE010000066.1:0-3865 GCA_035460905.1 Methylophilaceae bacterium
CCTCGGGTTGGCTGAACCCTTGCTGCGCGCCATTGCTGACGCCGGCTACACCATCCCCACCCCGGTCCAGGCGCAAGCCATACCGCAAGTGCTGAAGGGCGGCGACCTGCTGGCCGGAGCGCAGACCGGCACCGGCAAGACCGCCGGCTTTACGCTGCCTATCCTGCAGTTGCTGAGCGAAAAGCCCGTAGCCGCCAAGCCCGGCCGCCCGCGCTGCCTGATCCTCGTCCCGACGCGAGAACTCGCGGCCCAGGTCGAAGAGTCGGTGCAAACCTACGGCAAATACGTGCCGCACTCTTCCATGGTGATGTTCGGCGGGGTAGGCATCAACCCGCAAATCACCCGCCTGCGTAAACCGCTGGATATCCTGGTCGCCACGCCCGGCCGTCTGCTCGACCACGTCGGCCAGAGAACGCTGGATTTATCCGCCATTGAAATCCTGGTGCTGGACGAAGCCGACCGCATGCTGGACATGGGCTTCATCCGCGACATCAAAAAGATCCTCGCGATGTTGCCGAAGCAGCGTCAGAACCTGCTGTTCTCCGCCACATTCTCCGACGAGATCAAGGCGCTGGCCGATGGTCTGTTGCACAACCCGGGCTTCGTTGAAGTTGCGCGTCGCAATACGGCCTCCGAGCTGGTGACGCAAACCGTCCATTTGGTACCGCAGAGCCACAAGCGCGACCTGATGAGCCACCTCATCAAATATCACGAGTGGAAGCAGGTGCTGGTCTTTACCCGCACCAAGCACGGCGCCAATCGTCTGGCCGAAAAACTGGTCAAGGACGGCATCCCTGCCGCCGCGATCCACGGCAACAAGAGCCAGTCGGCGCGCACCAAGGCGCTGGCACAGTTCAAGGACGGCAGCATTCCGGTGCTGGTCGCGACCGACATCGCCGCGCGCGGGCTGGACATCGACCAGTTGCCGCAGGTGGTGAATTTCGAGTTGCCCAACGTGCCGGAAGACTACGTGCACCGCATCGGCCGTACCGGCCGTGCCGGCAGCAGCGGCGCCGCCGTTTCGCTGGTCGACCATGAAGAAATCAAGCTGCTGAAGGACATCGAGAAGCTGATCAAGCGCGAGATCCCGAAGATTGCCGTCGAAGGTTTTGAGCCGCCTGCGCGTGCCGAACCCGAAGCACCGCGTCCGCCGCGCCAGCAACAGCAGCGCCGTCCGCAATCCGCCCAAGGTCAGCGTCGCCCGCAAGGTGAAGGCCAGGCCCGTACCGGTAGCGGTCAGCCCTCGGACAGGAACCGTGGCCCGAATGCCGGCCAAGGCCGCGCACAATCGGCCCGCAACGGTCAGCCGCAAAATGCTCAGCCGCGTCAGGCACAGAAAGCCAAGCCGCAACAGTCGCAGCACCTGTCGGAAGCGGCACGCCATCAGGCCATGCCTCAACCGGCGCTGTTTGCGCCCAAGCCGGTGTACCGCGGACGCTAACGCGTAACAAATAAAAATGGCCCACTCGGGCCATTTTTTTCGCCATCTTCCTGGCTACCTACCAGTAAGTTTCTGTTGTGATCTGTCCGGGATCGCGGCGTCTATGCTTTTTCAGCCCGCGTCCGATCAGGCATTGCGTCACGTCTTCGACCATTGCCGGATTGCCGCACAGCGCAAACTGGCTGTCTTGCGGGGTAATCGAAATCCCCGTTCGCTTTTCCAATGAACCGTCCGTGATGGCCTGCGGAATCCGCCCGGGAAGAGCGAACGGCAAGGTTTCGCGACTGAGAAAAGGAATAAAGGAAAAACGGTCGGGGTGTGCCGCTGCCACGCCGGCGATTCGTTCCTGATAACTGAGTTCGCTGAGCGTTCGCACCGCATAAACCAGCACCACGCGCTCGAAACGTTCCCACACCTTAACGTCATCAAGGATGGCGAGAAACGGTCCCACCCCGGTTCCCGTCGCCACCAGCCATAAATGTCGGGCCAGCGGGATTTCATCCAGCACCATGAATCCGTTCGCGCGCGGCGAGACCAGAATTTCGTCACCCGCTTCCAGCTCGTTAAGACGCGGCGTCAGCAACCCATCGGGAACATGGATGTAATAGATTTCCAGAGGCGTGTGCAAGGGTGCGTTGACCAGCGAATACGGCCGGCCGACGATCTCGCCTTCGATCTCCAAGCCGATCTTGACGAACTGGCCCGCCTGGTGCGGCTCGATTGCCGCGTCTATGTACAGCGTGTGCAGTTTTTCGTTCCAGCGTTTGTGCTCGACTATTTTTCCATGAGTCCAAGCCGCCATATCCCGTCCTTTCAGCTGCAAAAAACCGTCACCGGATTCGTGTCGGTCAAATTCCTAAACTTGCGTCAGTCTTGATATTACGCCGGTTTGAAGCCGAACTTGAAATGCCGGGCATCGGTCATAGAAATGTTCCAATTGTCATTACAAGGAGATCGTCATGCCCAGAGGAGCCAGCGCCAAGCGCGAACACGAATACCAGAAACTCGAGAACAAATTCGAAAAGGAACACCGCTATCCCGGTCGCGAGAAGGAAGTCGCTGCGCGCATCGTCAACAAGCAGCGCAAGATGTACGGTGAAACCAAGGATGAACTGCTGAAGGATGCGCGCGGCCAATCGCCCGATCGCAATCTTCCGCTGCCGGACTACCAGAAGCTGACCAGCCGCCAGGTGGAAAGAAAGATGGAGTCGCTATCCGTGGCCGAAGTACGAACAATTCGCGCATATGAGCTCGATCACAAGCATCGCAAGGGCTTGCTGACCAAAATCGACCGTAAATTGTCCGCGCACTAAGTCCTTAATTTCCTCGCGACAGAAAAACGGCCTGGACAATTGTCAGGCCGTTTCTTCCGCATATAAGATGTTTTACGAATTATCGATTCTTATAGCTTTGGCTGCCCGCCTTGGCGTGCTGCTCTCGGCTTCCACCACGGCTCGGTGAGCTCTTGGCAGCAGATGAATTCTTGTGACTTTGGCTACCCGCCTTGGCATGTTGTTCAGGGGTGCCACCACGTGGTGATTTCTGTTCAGTCATCATTAACTCCTTTTGATTTAAAAGAAAACGCTGCCTTGTAACAGAACAGCAACGTGAGTTCATGCTACGACTGTAACCTTCTAACTTTAATAACAATACGTCTGATTCCGGCGTCAGATTTTCATTACATTCCCGCGCCTTTTAGCCTTTTCCACCTCCTACAGGAATATAGGACTACTCCCGACATTTTTAATCCATCGAGCACTTATGATGGATCGCTACTAGCCTTGTTTTCATGACACTCACGGCACGCTTCAGTGCCTGTTTTATTGAATCAGGAGGTCAAATGGCAACTACTACCCGCAATGAGAATCGTCCTTCCCAGTCCATGCCGGCCCGGCGTATAGAAAGACCGCATTTCAGCCCGGACACGCATGCCGAAAAACACGAGAGCGGCTCCTGGCAAACCAGCTATGCGGAACGCCAATATGCACCGTATGGAAACTCCATCGCGCAATTCGAGAAATACCGCAAGGAGCATTAATGCAACTCCGGGAGTCGGTATTTCCGATTCCCTTCCAACCACCCTTCAGGAGACAACAAAATGCAACACACGCAAACCTCACGTGCGACTTCTACAGCAAAACACACCAAAACCGGCACACAGGATGCCATGGCCATGCTGATGGACGATCACAAGAAAGTGAAAAGGCTGTTCAAGGAATTCGAAAAACTGTCGAGCAACGCCAAGTCGACCAAGCGCGAAAAGGTCGAACTGGCGAAAATGATCTGCCAGGAGCTCAAGGTCCACACCACGATGGAAGAAGAAATTTTCTATCCGGCGGTACGCAAAGCCATCCATGCCTCCGACATCATGAACGAAGCCGTAGTCGAGCACGGCTGCGCCAAGACCCTGATCAGCCAGATCGA
>DATHWE010000067.1:0-13807 GCA_035460905.1 Methylophilaceae bacterium
GGCGGTTCGTCTTGCGTACGTGCGGCTGCCAGCAGTTGCTGCAACAACGCCAGGTTAGAAGTTGCTTCATCGAGGAAAATGCCGAACAGCTGCCGGTTTACCGATTGCTTGCCGCCGATAACGACGACCTCTTCGGCAGGCTTTTTGGCTGGGCTTTCCGTCGTGTCCACGGCTGGTTGCGAAGGCGCGACCGGCACCTCCGGAATAGCTTCCACGTTCGGCTCCTGCAAACCGGAACGCAGCAGTGCCTCGGCGCGCGACTTCCAGGTTCCCGGCGTCAGCGTCGCGGAGCCATCGGTGAATAGCTGCTTTACCCATTCCTGGAACTGCGCGCTTACGCTGTCGATGAAATCCAGCACGGGCGTTGTAACCGCGCTGCGTGATTCGAGCAGATGGTTCAGCAATTGCTCGACGGCCCACGCCACGTCGCCCATCGCCGTGAGGCCAACGGTACGGCCGCTACCTTTGAGAGTGTGGAAAGCGCGGCGCATCGTGACCAGTGCTTCACCGTCATCCGGCTGCGCGCGCAACGTCTGGATGCAGGACAGGATGGTTTCGTATACTTCGCCGGCTTCGGTCAGATAGACCTCGAGCAATTCATCGTCGAGCGCGCGATCGACAACGACATCCGGTGCGGCCGGCTCTTCCGCCGGAAGTACCTCCGGCTGTACTTGCGTATCCGCGGATGGCATCGTTTCCAGCGCTGCCGACAGACGCGCAGGCAGGGGATCGATGGCACGATTCGCTTCACCATCGCCTTTCAGCAAGCGGTCAAGATAGAAGCCAAGCGAGCTCAGGCTTTCAGCGACAAGTTCGAACTCTTCCACGGCGACTTGCGCAGAAGGCTGCGCAAATCGCTCGACCAGGGCCTGGCAGCCCTGGATCACCTCGGCTGCGACCGGCTGATCCAGCATGAGGAAGGCGCCGCCCACCTGCTTGAACAGAGGCGAAACTTTCAGCAATTCACCACGCATTTCAGCATCGCGGAAAAAATCATCCAGCGTTTGCTCGATGCGCTGCAGATTCGCACGAATTTCATCGGCGACCTGTGCCAGCACTGCCAGCGTTTCATCCTGACTCGCCTCCGGCGCGGCATGACTTTCAGACAGCGTTTCGGAACCCGCCAACATTGCGCGCATCGCTGCTGCTTGCCCAGCGGCACCTTGCAAAGCGCTATCCAGCGACTTGCCGACGGCGCCCAGCGCACCTTCCAGCATCAGCAGCGTGGTCGCCATCTCGATGGAGAAAAGCGCGTCCAGCGGTTCTTTCGAAGCTGCCAATATCTCTGCGCAAGCCTGAATATCGAGCAGAGACTGCTTCAGTTCGGCGCGGCCGTTTTCCGCTGCCGACGCCAGAGTCCTGGCCTTGTCCAGGAATACCGCCAGCTGCGCAGTGTCGCCTGTCGAGACTTGCATCCAGCAGTCCTTGAGATCGCTCAAGCCTGCGCGAACAGTGCTCAACGACTCGTCATCGACGGTCGCTGCGAGTCGCCTGTCGGATACTTCCGCCGCATCGCCTTCGTAATACTTGTCGAGCTCGAATACACGTTTGATATCGCGCAAGCGCTCGGAAACCGGAGCGCTGATCGCAACGTAATACAGCGCATCCCGCAGCATACGGGTATTCGGCTTGGCACTGCCCTGGGCATGATAATGAATCTGGCGTTCCAACTGCACGCAGAGTTGGCGCGTATTCTTGTCGAGTGCCAGCGCGCCATGCGCAATGGCTTCCAGCAGACCGGCAGCGACCCACCATACTGTTTTTTGCGACGGCAGTGCCTGTGCACGTTCCACCGCAACCAGTGCGTCGCGCATGCCGAGAATCAGGCTCTCGTCCTGCGGCAAACGCAGCCATTGCACCAATAACTTGCGGTATTTCTGACCCTGCTCGTTCAGATAGGCCGATAGCTCCACCCCTTCCGGAACAAATGTTTCCAGATCGGCCGGTGCACTATTAAACAGGTCGGGGAAAAACAGCTCGCTTTCCTGAATGACCTCGGCCCCCAGAGCTTCCTGCATCGCCTTGAATTCGGGAAACAGTCGCAACGGGATATCCGGAACACCGTCGACCAGCGACTGGAGATAGTGCAGCAAGGCGCGCAGGGCGCTCGCCAGCACTTCCAGGTTTTCCGGACTGGCCGAAACGGAATGTTTCTCTAGCGCGGCAAGGTAAGTTTCGATTTCACCGGAAAATCGCTGCGCCCCGTCCAGGCCGACCATGGAAAGCGCGCCGCTGACCTGGTGAACGTGGGTCAGGCAAAAGCGCAGAGGGCTGGAGTCGAAAGGCGAAGCGGCAAATTCGTCGACCTTGGCGAGGGCCTGGGCCAACGCCTGGTCGATTTCGTCTTTAACCCAGCTTAGCGGGCCAATATCAAAGTCGGACACGATAGAGCGCGCTTATGATCAGGAGAGCTTGAAGCCGGAAACGGATTCGCGGAGCTCTTCCGCCAGGCTGGCCAGCTGGCCGATGGAGCCGGCGGTTTGTCGGGTGCCGGCAGTCGTTTGCGAGGTAATCGCCTGGATTTCCTGCATCAGCTGGGTCACCTTCTGCTCCATCGCCGTCTGGGCGGTAGTCGCTTGAGAAATCGAGGCAATCAACTGGGCCAGGCTGGCCGTCACCTCGCCGATTTCATTCAGCGCCTGACCGGCAGCGTCGGACAGCTTGGCCCCTTCCACCACACCTTCGGTGCTGCGCTCCATCGCCGACACCGCGTCGTTGGTATCCTGTTGAATGGTTTTCACGATCGCACCGATCTGCTTGGTTGCTTCGGAAGAACGTTCCGCCAGCCGCTGCACTTCTTCGGCCACCACGGTAAAACCGCGCCCTGCTTCACCCGCCGACGCGGCCTGAATAGCGGCGTTCAAGGCGAGGATGTTGGTCTGTTCGGTAATGTCGGAAATCAGTTCCACGATTTCGCCAATTTCCTGCGAGCTTTCGCCCAGACGCTTGATTCGCTTGGAGGTTTCCTGGATCTGCGAGCGGATGTCGTTCATGCCGGAGATGGTGTTCTGCACCGCCACCGCGCCCTGCGACGCGGCCTGCAGCGAGCGTTGTGCCACCTCGGCGGACTGGCTGGCGTTGGCAGATACCTCGTGAATGGACTCGGCCATCTGCTGCACCGCGGTGCCGGCCTCCTCGATCTGCTGCGATTGTTTCTGCGCCGCGCCCTGTAGGCGCGTGGTCACTTCCTGCGCCTCGCTGGATGCCACCGTCACCTGTTCGGTAGCTCGGTTGATTTCCTCGACCAGGGTACGCAAGCTGTCGATGGTGTAGTTGATGGAGTCGGCAATCGCACCGGTGATGCTTTCGGTCACTTCCGCGGTGACCGTCAGGTCGCCGTCGGCCAGATCACCCATTTCGTCCAGCAAGCGCAACACGGACTCCTGGTTACGCAGATTTTCCTGTTCTACCTTCTCGAAGTGCAACTGCGCCAGCTTCACCTGCCGGTTGCTCATCATGACCATCACGGCGGCGGCAAGAATGATAAACACGACCGCCAGCAACAGCCACAAATGAGAGCGGGCATCGCCGCGTACTTCCTTGAACAGCATGTCGCCGTCAACAGTCATGCGGTCGCCGGCGGCCGCGATATTCAGCGCCAGCATTGCCAGATTCACGCCGGTTGCAGGACGAGCCGCATCGAAACCCGTTTTCAGCTGGCTTTCCACGGCCTGCCACTGGCCCGTCAGTTTTTTCAGCGGCGCGCTGACCCGGCTTCCGTAGCCGAACAGGCCGCCGGACTGCTGCAGGGCGGCAATGGCATCAGCCGCCTTGATCTGGTTCGATTGGACCCGCTCAACAACATCCGGCAATCCCAAGGCCACCATCTGCAGATCCTTGGCGATGCTTTGCACGCTCACCTGAAGCCGGGCGACGTTCTCCAGATAGGCGGCGTCATGTTCTTTTTTCAAGACATTCAGAGTCAGCGAGATCGCGGCCAATACTGCCAACAGCAATACCAGCAGCAAAGGCCCGCGGGAAGCCTGCTGTGAGGAGTCGGCACTTGCGGCTTGGCTTCGGGAAAACAAACCGCCCATGCCCGCAATTTTCTGCCAGAAACTATTCAATGCTGCCGTATCCAACGCCATAACGATCCCCTAAAAATCTTTGTGGTTGCCCTGATTTCATTAGCCCAGCCCGACCTTCATGAAGTCGGGTGATGCCAGCAATGCCTTGATGTCGATTTCCTGCCAGGTTTCGCCTGCGGCATCGCGAAATACGCGGCCATCCAGCCAGCGCCCGGACGCATCCGTACTTTCCTGCTCCTGCATCTGATCCAATGCGCGCAACCCCAGGATGGCACTGACCAGCAATGCGACATTCGCCTTGTATTTCTGGTGCGACAGCAGGATGCGGCTGGTCACTGATGCTGCAGTAGGAGGCTGGCCGGCGAACTGGGCAAGATCACTCACACCGTAAAGATTGCCGCGCACGTTGGCCATACCGAGAAACCACGACTTGCTCAACGGTACAGGATGCATTTCCGGTACGGGCAGGACTTCGCTGATGTCCTCGAGCCCGACCAGCAGAAGATCCTTGCCGGAACGCACGCCAAGGCGACTGCGTGCACCGGCATCGGCGGACCGCGTCTTGTCCTTGATGCGAACCAGGATGTCTTCCTGGTATTTGCGTAAATCGAGGTTCTTCGCCATTTTCCGCCTCGGGAACCCTTAGCCCAGCGCCGCGATCTTGGCCAACAGATCGGCTTCCTGGACCGGCTTGATGACGCATTCCTTCGCGCCCTGCCGCAAGGCCCACACGCGGTCGGTCAATTGCTCCTTGCCAGTACACATGATCACCGGGATATGCGCAGTTTCCGGTGCCTTGGTCAGGGCGCGCGTGGTCTGGAATCCGTTCAGCCCCGGCATGATGACGTCCATGATGACCAGGTCCGGCAGTTCGACCTTGACGCGCTCCAGCGCTTCTTCCCCGGTTTCCGCCTGACTGACGACATAGCCATTGCGGGTCAGCATTTCATTGAGATAGAAACGGTCCGTTGCCGAGTCGTCCACGATCATGATTTTGTTGATGGGCATGTCGACACTCTCGTTGGTGGTTGCGATTATCTGGCGATGTGGCGCGTTACCGCATCGAGCAGGCTATCGGCGGTAAACGGTTTGGTAAGGTATTCGTCGGAGCCGACCATCCGGCCCCGTGCGCGGTCGAACAGGCCGTCCTTGCTGGACAGCATGATGACGGGAATATTGCGATAACGTTCGTTCTTTTTGATCAGGGTGCAGGTCTGGTAACCATCGAGGCGCGGCATCATGATGTCGACGAAAATCACGTCGGGCTGGTGATCTGCAATTTTGGACAACGCATCGAAGCCGTCTTCCGCCAGGATAATCTCGCAGCCGGCCTTGCCCAGAAAAATTTCGGCGCTGCGGCGGATGGTGCTGCTGTCATCGATGACCATCACCTTGACGCCGGCGAGGCTGTTCGCCTTTTCCACAGTGACTCCCCTTGTGATTTTTTCTTATCGAACTTCGCAAAACATGCGGCTGGGACGACGTCTGCCCGTCCCGATTCCGAGCCATTATGTCTGCGGCAGGCAAAATTATCCAGCGCCTTTCGTCCCGAAATTTCGTCCGCTCATCGCTGAGTAATCATTAGGCCGGATAAAGTACACGATTCATATTGCCCGGGCAATTCACTTGGGTTTAAACTCGCCGCAAGCCCGGTTCAATAACAAGGGCGCGTAAATTTACATTACGAATAAACCGCTCAAGCCATTGATAAACATGCGTTTCCGGTCCAAGCCTCGGCCGACCGGCTGCGCCATTAGATGCCTTGCGCCCGTAATTTCGACATTCATTTGGAATCACAGACATGCTGATCAGACAGGAAGCCATCACCGGCAAGCAGGGTTTGAAGGATTTACCCAAAGCCTCGCCACTGCCCTCCGCCAATCTCGTCCTGGTGTTCGGGTCAGTCAAGCGATTCAGTGAAAGCAAACTGACAGCAACCCTGAAAGAGCGCTATCCGTCGGCGCAAGTCATTGGCTGCACCACGGCCGGCGAAATCAGCGGCGATGGTGTTTTTGACGAAAGCCTGCAGATCACCGCGATCCAGTGGGAAAAAACCAGCATGCGTGTAGCCGACCTGCATGTCGCCGACATGAAAAGCTCGTTCCAGACCGGCGCATCGCTCGCCACCACGCTAAAAACAGATAACCTGCGTGCCATCCTGGTGTTTTCCGATGGGCTCCGTGTCAACGGCACCGAAGTACTGAAGGGATTCCAGAGCGTGCTGGGCAACGACATTCCCCTCGTCGGCGGCATGGCAGGCGATAACGCCGCCTTTACCCGCACACTGCTCTTGCATAACGATAACGTCACCGACAATCTCGTGATCGCGGTCGGACTGTATGGCAATCATCTGATCACCGCCAGCGGGGCACTCGGCGGCTGGAAACCCTACGGTCCGCCACGCAAGGTCACCCGTTCCGACAAGAACGTGGTTTACGAAATGGATGGCAAACCGGCGCTACCCCTGTATCGCATGTACATAGGTGAGCACTATGCCAAGGGCTTGCCGGGCACCGGACTCAAGTTCCCGTTTGCCATGGTTGGCGCAGGCGGCCGCGATGTGGAAACCGTGCGTACGCTGCTCAGTATCGATCCAGCCAACAACAGCCTTACCTTTGCCGGCGATGTACCGGAAGGTGAAACCGTGCGTCTGTGCCAAACCACACATGACAGACTGGTGGACGGCGCCGGCGGCGCAGCGAAAATGGTATCCACCTCGTTGCCGGAACAAGCTGCAAATCTGCCGGGGCTGGCAATCTGCGTCAGCTGCGTAGGCCGCAAGCTGGTCATGGCCGAGCAGATCGCCGATGAAATCCGCATTGTAAAGGATACGCTGGGCGCTCAGGCGTCCATTACCGGCTTCTATTCCAATGGCGAATTCTGCCCGGGATCGAATGGCGACCAGAGCGTGTTGCATAACCAGACCATGACCATCGGTTACCTCGCCGAAACCTGATCCGCGTCTTTACGCTTCACCGAGGCGGGACCGCTACGGCAGTTCCGCCCAGATTTTTTCCAGCCTTTTCACAGATACCGGGAATGGCGTCTTCAATTCCTGCGCGAAAAGCGATACGCGCAACTCTTCGATCAACCAGCGGAATTCTTCCAACGCGGGGCTCGCCCCACCCTGCTTGCGTTCTGCCGCGACACGTTCTTCCCAGCGCGTCCACACCTGCTGCACCGACTGCGCATTACTGGTATCCCGCTCGATTCCATTCGGATATTTTTCCAGTCGTAGGCGCAGCGCCTTGATGTAGCGCGGCAGATGCTGCAGACGCTCCCACGGCGTGCTGCTGAAAAAACGTTTGGGCAACAGGCGGGCGAGTTGTTCCTCGATTTCCCGCTTTACGCGTGCCATGGGCGACGGCAAGCTGGCGAGCTTCTGCGTCAGTGGCTGGATTTCAGCGGCGATGGCTTGTGCCAGTCGCCCCGCTCCGTCCACCACGGCCGGCAGACGGGTTCGGGCCCGAGCCTTTAGCGCCATGAATTCCTGGTTGGTTCTAGGCAGCTCGTCTTCGCCGATGAAAGCGCGGTCCGCAATGGCGGTCAGCATGTCCTCGCGCAGTTCGTCCGGATTCATGATATGGCGCAGCAATATCGCGTACTGGTTAAAGCCTGGCAGGCCTTTTTCCAACTGCTTCATCTGCTCCTTCAGCTCGAAACGCATCAGACGACGCACACCCTTGCGGTGCGATTCCAACGCAGCGAACTCGGTGTCGTACAGCTTGACTGCGACACTGTCGCCAGTGTCTTCCAGCGCGGGATAGCCCGTCATCTGGCGTCCACTACGGTTGAAATCCAGTTTCTTCGGCAGATCGCCGAAATCCCACTGCTTGAGGCCGGACTTCTCGATGTCGGGCTGGCCGCTGCGGAACGTCAGTTGTGCGGCCTGACCCAGCTGGTTTCTCAATGCCAGCCAGTCACGGCCCATCACCAGTTCACGGCCGGCGTCGTCCACGATACAGAAATTCATCAGCAGGTGCGCGGGTATGGCTTCGTTCCAGTCAGCAGGCGCCAGCTTGAGCCCGGTACGTTTCTGGATATACGCTGCCAAGACTTCCAGCACCTTGCCCTCGCCTACCTTGGCCTGCTCAAGAAAGCCGGTGACGAACTCCGGCACCGGCACACACACGCGGCGTATGGCCTTGGGCAAGGCCTTGACCAGATGCGTAATCTTCTCGCGGATCATCCCAGGCACCAGCCATTCGGTCTGCGTCGGGTCGAGCTGGTTGAGCAGCGCTAGCGGAACAGTGGCCGTGACGCCATCCAGCGAATGTCCTGGCTCAAATCGGTACTTCAGCGGCACCTGCACGCCGTCGAGATCGAAGGTTTCCGGGAACTGGGCTTCCGTCACGCTGCTGGCCGCGTGCCGCATCAGGTCTTCGCGCGTCAGGAAGAGCAGCTTGGGATTCTCTTTTTCCGCGTCCTGTCGCCACTTCTCAAACCCGGCGCCGTTGACGATGCCTTCGGGAATCCGCGCATCGTAGAACGCAAACAGCGCGTGTTCGTCGACCAGCACGTCCTGACGCCTAGCCTTGTGCTCCAGCTCCTCGATTTCGCGCATCAGCTTGCGATTGGCCTCGAAGAACGGCGCACGCGTGTCGAATTCCATGTTCGCTAATGCTTCGCGGATGAAGATTCCACGCGATTCCACCGGGTCAATCGGGCCGTAATGCACGCGACGCTTGGGTATGATGGTGAGCCCATATAGGCTGACGCGCTCCCACGCCACCACCTGCGCCGGCTTGCGGTCCCAGCGCGGATCGCTGTAATGGCTTTGCGTCAAGCCGCGCGCCAGCGGCTCGATCCAGTCGGGGTTGATATCGGCGACGCCTCGGGCATAGAGCTTGGCGGTTTCCATCAGCTCGGCGGCCATCACCCACTTCGGGCGGCGCTTTTTCAGGCTGGAACCCGGTGCGATATGGAAACGGATGCCGCGCGCGCCTAGATAGGATTCGGCCTCGCCATCCTTGAAGCCGATGTTGCCCAGCAGGCCGGCCAGCAGCGCGCGGTGAATCTGGTCGTAACCGGCCTCCTGATCGTTGGGCCGCAACTCCATGTCGGCGACGATGCCGGCCAGTTGGCCGTGCAGTTCGCGCCATTCCTTGAGACGCAGGAACGACAGGAAATTCTGGTGGCATTTGTTCAGCAGATCGCGGTTGGATTTCTTGTGCTTGAGCGCATCGTCGTAGAACTCCCACAGCTTGAGGAAGCTCATGAAATCAGAACGCTCGTCGGCGAATTTCGCATGTGCCTGGTCGGCCGCCTCGCGCTTGTCCATCGGCCGCTCACGCGGGTCCTGCATCGCCAGCGCCGCGCCTATAATAAGGATTTCCTTAAGGCAATTCTCGCGCTTCGCTGCGAGGATCATGCGGCCGATGCGCGGGTCCAGCGGCAGCTTGGCGAGCTGGTTGCCGACGTCGGTAATGCGGCGCTGATCGTCCACCGCCCCCAGTTCCTGCAAAAGCTGGTAGCCGTCGGCGATCAGGCGCGAATACGGCGCCTCGATGAAAGGAAAATCGTTGACGTCGCCCAGCTTGAGCGACGCCATGCGCAAAATGACCGAGGCAAGCGAGGATCGCAGGATTTCCGGCTCGGTAAATTCCGGACGGGCATTGAAATCCTCTTCCGCATAGAGCCGTACGCAGATACCGTTGGAAACCCGGCCGCAGCGTCCGGCCCGTTGCCGTGCCGCTGCCTGCGAAATTTTTTCGATCTGCAACTGCTCGACCTTGGCGCGAGAACTGTAACGGTTGACGCGCGCCAAGCCGGTGTCGATCACATATTTGATGCCGGGGACGGTCAGCGAGGTTTCGGCGACATTGGTCGCCAGCACGATGCGTCGGCCGCCCGAGGGTCGGAACACCTTCTGCTGATCTTCGATGGACAGCCGCGCGAACAGCGGCAGGATTTCCGCACCCTTGGGATGGTGCTTGCGCAAATGCTCCGCAGTATCGCGAATCTCGCGTTCACCGGGCAGAAACACCAGGATGTCGCCGCCACCCAAACGGGAAAGATCATCGACCGCATCCAGGATCGCGGCCTCCATGGTTTCTTCCTGCTCGTCCTCTTCGGTTTCCAGTAAAGGACGATAGCGCACCTCGACCGGATACATGCGTCCGGAGACTTCGATCACCGGGGCACCATTGAAGTGTTTCGAAAACCGGTCGGCATCAATCGTTGCCGAAGTAACGATGATCTTGAGGTCAGGCCGCTTCGGCAGCAGTTGCTTGAGATATCCCAGCAGGAAGTCGATGTTCAGGCTGCGCTCGTGCGCCTCGTCGATGATGATGGTGTCGTAGGCATTGAGAAACCGATCGCCCTGCGTTTCAGCCAGCAGAATGCCGTCCGTCATCAGTTTGACGTAGCTGGTTTCGGACAGCTTGTCGTTGAAACGCACCTTGTAGCCCACCGCTTCGCCCAGCGGCGTTTTCAGTTCCTGCGCGATACGCGACGCCACCGAGCGCGCGGCGATACGGCGCGGCTGGGTGTGGCCGATCAGTCCGGAAACACCACGCCCGAGCCCCAGACAGATCTTGGGCAACTGCGTCGTCTTGCCCGAGCCGGTTTCGCCGCAAACGATAACGACCTGGTGCTTGGCAATCGTCGCAGCGATTTCGTCCTTGCGCTGATTGACGGGCAAATCCTGCGCAAACTCAGGCCGCGGCAAGGCATCGCGGCGAGTGGCGTAGCGCCGGGACGAACTTTCGATGCGCGTTGCCAGTTCCGCCAGTAGCCGCTCGACGGGCTTGCCGGTCTTGAGCGCGTCATGGACGTCGCGCAGCTTGCGTTGCAGCGGATAACGATCGGCCAGCATGCAATAAGGCAGTTGCTTTTCGAACTGCTCGACGATGCGGGAAGGAGAAGGCGTGGAGGATGAAGTCATGGGCGGCGAATTTTAACACGCCAGGCAAAGAGGCCGGAGCGCGCCTCGGCATCAGGCGATTCATGAAAATCATTAGGCATGATTCATGAACCGCACGAGTGATCATAAAAAATGACGGCGTATAGTTGGGCTCATGCGATAAGTCATAGCGAATCGCCCAACCAGATAATTTTGAGGAGACTGACATGTGGACCAAGCCTGAAGTGACTGAAATGCGTTTCGGTTTTGAAGTGACGATGTACGTCTGCAACCGCTAAGACGCGATTCAAGTATTAAGACAACGGGAGCTTCGGCTCCCGTTGTCGTTTCTGCCTTTCAAATTTCCGGCCCGCACCCGGATATTGCAGTAGCACCCATCGGGAGTATCATCATAAATTCGCATCGACTCACTCCTACAGGAGGTCATCATGGCATTGCGAATTGGCGACGAGGCTCCCGATTTCACCGCGGAGACTACGGAAGGCACGATCCGTTTTCATGATTGGATCGGCAACGGCTGGGCAATACTCTTTTCCCACCCCAAGGATTTCACCCCGGTCTGCACGACCGAGCTCGGCTACCTGGCAAAACTCAAACCGGAATTCGAAAAACGAGGCTGCAAGGTCATCGGACTCAGTATAGACAGCGTGGAAGACCATGCAAATTGGGCGAAGGACATTGCGGAAACGCAGGGCTGCGCACTCAATTATCCACTCATCGGCGACACCGATCTCAAGGTAGCCAAGCTGTACGACATGATCCACCCCAACGCCAGCGGCACTGCTAGCGGACGCACTGCGGTGGATAATGCGACGGTACGCTCGGTATTCCTGATTGGTCCGGACAAGAAAATCAAGCTGATGCTGATGTATCCGATGAGCACCGGACGCGATTTCAACGAAGTGTTGAGGGCGCTGGATTCCTGCCAATTGACGGGTAAACACACGGTAGCGACACCAGTCAATTGGCACCCGGGGGACGAAGTCATTATCCCGCCGTCTGTCTCCGACGAGGCCGCCCGGGCGAAGTACCCTGCCGGATGGCGGGCGCCCAAGCCTTACCTGCGTTACATTCCGCACCCCAGGTAAGCGCCGCCTTTAAACAAACAAGACGCTTCTCGCGTCTTGTTCCAGGCTATTTTTGTGCGCACTCTTCGGTGCCGGTGTTGCCGCCCTTGTATTCCGGCTCGTAATAGAACTTGCTGAACGCCAGTTTGCCGTTCTTGCCCTTTTTGATCGTCGCGATGCCGGTGCCGTAATCCCTGGTGGATTGATCCTTCAGCGCGAAATAAATCGCCAGCTTGTCGCCTTCCGATACCGCATGCCCCAGGTAAGCGCCGAATCCAGGCACCTCCAGCTTGAAACGATACGCGCCGTGATCGCCCGCGCTTTGTTCCGGCACCAGTTTCATCGTGACGGTGCCCGTATATTTGCCCTCGTGCGCATCGACGCCGGTGCATTCATAAACGCCGCTGTAATCGGGCGCGGTAAACGCGGGCTTAGCGTATGCCAAGCTGCTGCAAGCGAATAGTGCCAATACGGCGGCAAGTTTCTTCATACAACTGTTCCTTTCAAACAGACTCTTAATCGGCAATCCAGATACCAGACTCGGGAGTCGGCAATACGGTAATCGTGACATCGCCCACCGTCACGACTTGCCCTGCCCGCACCTTGCAGGTTTTGCGCAATTCGACATTTCCGTCAACGGTCACCGCGCCGCTGGCGACCATCGCCTTGCCCGCGCCGCCGCTATCGCATACACCCGCCAGCTTGAGCAGCTGATTGAGCTCGATATATTCGTCGTTCAGCACAAATTCCGTGTTTTGCATTTCCAACCCCTTCTCCAAAACATTCCTACGCACATTGTATCGCAGCCCGATTGTCATACAGGCCGCCAAGCGACCTGAACTTGATCGATCGCTCGATATCGAACCCCTATATCGTAAAGGTGCTGCCATGCAGGTGATATCCCGGATCGATCAGCTGAAACACATGCCCCGTCTCTTGCTGGACGCCATCAAAGCCTGGTTTGACCATCGCTCGTCGAGCAAGGGCGCCGCACTATCCTTCTATACGCTGTTCTCGCTCACGCCCATACTTGTATTGGCGATCGCTTTCGTGGGTTATTTCTTCGGCCAGGAAGCTGCGCAGGTGGAGATTATCCGCCAGATCGAAAGTCTCGTTGGATCGCAGGGCGCCGAAGCGAACAAAGTTATGCTTGCGGACGCACGTAGCGAGGAATCCAGTCTTTGGGCAACGTTGGTTGCAGCAATACTGCTGATCATAGGCGCCACCACAGTATTCGCCGAACTCAAGGCCAGTCTGGACGAAATTTGGGGGATTGAAACCAACGATGAATCTGCGCTGAAATCGCTGCTGATGACACGGCTTCTGTCATTCAGCATTGTGCTTGCGCTTGCCTTCCTGCTGCTGACTTCCTTGATTGTCAATGCCGGGCTGGCCATGCTGGAACGCTACGTGGGTGGGATGTGGGGTGAAATGTTCGGCATGTTCACCTACCTCTCGACCCTGGTTACTTTCGGGGTCATCGCCTGCATGTTCGCGCTGATCTATAAGATGCTGCCCGAGGTACCGCTGTCGTGGTCCGACGTGTGGATAGGGCCGCGGTTACAGCCGGCCTGTTCATCTTCGGCAAGTATGCCATCGGCCTCTACCTCGGCAACAGCGACATTGTCTCGGGTTACGGTGCGGCAGGCTCGTTGGTGGCGCTAATGCTTTGGGTGTACTACTCGGCGCAAATATTTTTCCTCGGTGCCGAATTCACCCGCCAGTACGCAACTCGCCTCGGCAGCCTGCAAAATCTGGCGCGCAAACCTTAGGTTCAAGCGAAGCGTTCGCGCAGTTCTTCCAGCCCTACCTCTTCCAGCACCTTGTCCAGGCGCTCGACCGCCTTT
>DATHWE010000068.1:0-5611 GCA_035460905.1 Methylophilaceae bacterium
CACCGCGAGGCTGTCCGATGGGGTCACGAAGAAACCTTTGCCCAGAATCATGTTGCGGTCGCCGTCGCCGTCCGAGGCCGCACCAAAATCCGGAGCGTCTGCGCCATAAACAATCTCCACGAGTTCGTGGGCATAGGTCAGGTTGGGATCGGGGTGTCCATTACCAAAATCGGGTAACGGTTCAGCATTCATCACACTCCCAGAAGGAGCATGCAATTGGCGCTCAAGAATTTCGCGCGCATACGGGCCAGTCACGGCGTGCATCGCGTCGAACTTGATACGGAACCCACCAGCAAGCAATTCGCGAATTGCGGGGAAATCGAATAGTGAGGCCATCAATTCGGCGTAATCCTCTACCGGGTCGATCACCTGTACTTTCATGCCGCTCAGGTTGCACTCGCCTATTTCATCCAATTGCACATCCGCCGCATCGAGAATGCGATATTCGGCTATCTGCTTGCTACGCGCGTATATCGCTTCGGTCACTTTTTCCGGCGCAGGTCCCCCATTGGTCACGTTGTACTTGATGCCAAAATCGCCTTCCGGCCCCCCTGGGTTATGACTGGCAGAAAGTATGATGCCGCCGTAGGTCTTGTGCTTGCGAATCACGCACGAAGCGGCGGGCGTTGAAAGTATGCCGCCCTTGCCTACCAGAACCCGACCGAATCCATTGGCAGCGGCCATTTTCAGGATGATCTGGATTGCCTCACGATTGTAGTAACGTCCGTCGCCACCCAACACTAATGTCGCATTCGCAGGAGCGCCGATGCTGTCGAATATCGACTGCACGAAATTTTCCAGGTAATGCGGTTGCTGGAATGCCGGAACGCGTTTGCGCAGGCCGGAAGTTCCGGGCTTCTGGTCTTGAAAAGGGTGGGTGGGGATTGTGCGTATGGTCATCTGTCGTCCTGATTTTCTATTATTGAAGATATCTTACACCCGTGTCTGACCTGTCAGGATATGCACGGTTCATGCTTGACAGACAATTCGAATATCTACATAATGCGCGGCTCTCGGGGGCATTAGCTCAGTTGGTAGAGCAGCGGACTCTTAATCCGTTTGTCGTAGGTTCGACCCCTACATGCCCCACCAGATTTAAGGCTCGCAGAAATGCGGGCCTTTTTCGTTTTTGAAGCCATTAAAGTTTATCGTTTTTCTGTCGTTAGCATGTTAAGCTAATTCGCAAAATCATCGAGATTGAGCATGAAAATCGATAGTTCCACACGAACATCGCCCCTCACCGGGAACACCGCGCCCGCCACACGCGGCGAGAAACCAGCCGCACAAACGGGCGGTGCTCAGGACAACGTCCAATTATCCAATATGTCGACGCAAATCAAGGCACTGGAAACCAGTATTGGCGAAGCCAGCGGCTTCGATGCCGCAAAAGTCGAGACGGTCAAGCAGGCCATCAGCGAAGGCCGCTTCACCATCAATTCGAATGCCATTGCCGACAAACTGATTTCCTCCACTCGCGAGCTTCTGGCTCAGCAACAAGGCTGACAAGCACATCAATGGATTTACTTCAGCAGGAACAGGCCTCCCTCGATCGTTTTATCGACCTCCTGCAGCAGGAACAAGCGGCACTGGTTGCTGCGAACGTGGATAAGCTGCAGTCCCTCTCCGAAAACAAGCAAAAGCTCAGCGAACAGCTCAATAGCCTTGTACAGCAACGTGTTGCCATGCTCGAGCGTGACGGTTTCCACGCTGATGCCGCAGGCGTGCAAGGATGGCTGGCAAAGCAACCTGCATCCGTTGCAGATGAATGGAAAAAGCTACTTGAACGCGCGCAAACTGCTCAACGCCTGAACCAGACCAACGGCAAGCTGATTCAAACGCACATGCAATACAACCAGCAGGCTTTAGCCACCCTGATGAATGCAGCCAACAAGGCTGACGTCTATGGGGCAGATGGTCAGCCCCGCACCGGCTCCGCAGCGACACAACGCATCATCGGAAAAGTCTGACGCATCATGGCGCCGCTAACCGCGGCGCGATCGCCGGCGTTGCCGGACGAATGTCAGGATCCAGCGTCAAATCGGTTTTTTCGCCGTCATTCTCTGCCAGTATCATCACCGTTACACGACGATTCCGCGAACGGCCTTCCGGCGTATCGTTAGTGTCCACCGGACGATTGTCGCCATAGCCGATCACGACGACGCGCTGCGGCGCGACCCCGTTCTCAACAAACAGTCGGGTCACGCTACTCGCACGAGCACTGGACAGTTCCCAATTGGAAGGAAATATCGGCGAGTTGATCGGAAGATTATCGGTATAGCCTTCGATCTGCACTTGATGCGTATCGCGCGCCAGCACTTGGGCCACGGCTTTCAAGACATCGATCGTTTCGGTGTTGAGCACGGCCTGCGCCGGCGGGAAAAGCAGGCTGGCGTTAATTTCGATCGAAATACCGCGATTGCTTTCGGTCACCTTGACCTGCCCATTCTTGACCAACGGATCCATCACGCCCAGCAAACTGCCTGCCACCGCCTTCATCTGCTTGCGCCGGGCCTGCTTCTCGGCGTCGTCCATACCCGCAATGTCGGGCTGGGCTTGCACCGGGACTGGCTGGATCTGAATTTTTCCCGACTCCGCATTCTGCGGCACCGGGGTGGGCAGGTAGATGGGTTTATCGCTGGTCGGCGTATTCTTGAAGGCATCGACAATCGAATCTGACATGACGCGATATTTACCTTCATTGATAGAGGAAATCGCGTACATCACCACGAAAAATGCAAACAGCAGCGTGATAAAGTCGGCGTATGAAACAAGCCACCGTTCGTGATTCTCGTGCTCTTCGTGTTTTTGGCGGCGTTTAGCCATGTCGTTCCGGCTTAGTTGATGTAGCCGCGCAATTTGGTTTCGATGATGCGAGGGTTCTCGCCATTTGCAATACTGACCAGCCCCTCCATGACCATTTCTCGCTTGACCATTTCCTTACCGATGATTGCCTTGAGCTTATTGGCGATAGGCAGGAACAGAAGATTGGCGCTTCCTACGCCATAAATGGTTGCCACGAAAGCCACAGCAATCCCGCTGCCCAGTTTGGATGGATCGGAGAGGTTTTCCATCACGTGGATCAACCCCATGACCGCCCCGAGAATACCGACCGTTGGCGCGTACCCTCCTGCAGCTTCCCACACCTTGGCAGCCATGCGATGGTGCTCATCGTAGGCATACATTTCCACTTCCATGGCCTCGCGCAGCTTTTCAGGCTCTGCGCCATCCACCAGCAACTGCAATCCCTTGCGCATGAACGGATCATCCAGTTCTGCCATCAGCGGCTCCAGGGACAGCAGACCACCACGCCGGGCAGCCTGACCCCAGCTGATCACCTGATCGATGACGTTTTCAAGCGAAACTACCGGAGTAAGAACGATCCAGCGCAACATCTTCACACCATCCAGGAATACCGGAAGAGTGAACTGCAGCATGCAGGCGCCGAATGTCCCGCCCATGACAATCAGAAAAGCCGTCACCTGCATCAGCGAACCGATATGGCCGCCTTCGAGGTATTGCCCGCCCAGGATGGCGGCTATCGAAATCAGAATGCCAACGATACTGATGATATCCAGCTTCATCAATTCACCCAGTCTTTCATTTTGCTGCGCAAACGCAGAATGGCCTGCGAATGCAGCTGGCAGACACGGGATTCGCTGACTCCAAGCACGGCGCCGACTTCCTTGAGGTTGAGATCTTCCTGATAATACATCGCCATGACCATCTTCTCCCGCTCGGGCAACTCCGTAATGGCCTGAACCAGCGAGGCGCGCATGCTTTCATCCTGCAATAGCTGGAATGGCGATGGACGGTCATCGGCAAGATTGAAGGCAACGCTCTCGCCATCGTCGTTTTCAAAATCTTCGTAGTGAACCAGTTGATGACCGCGACTATCGGCCAGCATTTGCTGGTATTCCGCTAACGAAACACCCAACTTGTCGGCTATCTGCTGCTCAGCCGGCGCCTTGCCAAGCTCCTGCTCGAGGCGATGAATCGCCTTTTCGATCTCGCGGGCATGTTTGCGCACCGAGCGCGGCGCCCAGTCGGCCTCGCGCAACTCATCCAGCATCGCCCCCCGGATACGCTGGGTAGCGTAGGTTTCGAATTGCGCGCCATGCGACTCTTCATAAAAATTCAGCGCATCCAGCAGCCCCATCATGCCGGCCTGCACCAGATCGTCCACCTGAACACTCGAAGGCAGACGAGCGGCCAGTTGATAAGCCAACCGCTTGACCAGTTGAGCATATTCAGCCACGGATTTTTGCGTATCCAGCGCCGGCATACTCATGCCATCACTTCAGGAGTGTCTGTAAAACGTGTGGATCGGCACCACGCAGCAGGCGGCGCATCAAGTCCGGGAAATGGCCGGCCTTGTGCTCGGGCATCGGCCATGACTGGATCATCCTGGCCAATTGTTCGTAGAATCCGGCTAACAGATTGCCTCCCTGCGGCAGCACGCCGAGGAGCTCCGGCATCACATGAAGATGCCGACGGCTGACCGCGGCAATACTGCGATAGAGCGCTGAGGCCCGCTCGTGCTCCAGATCGCGAAACAGTAGATGGAACCTGCGTTTCTCAGCCTGATGCAGCAGCTTGATTCGGGCATACACTTCGGTCGCCGCATCCGGCCGGCTATCGCTCAGCACAATCACATCCTGGCAGGCCCAAGCAAAACTCGGCCGGCTATTGGCAACGTCGATGCAAGCATTGACGAGCACCACGTCGTACTTCCCAGCCAATCTATAGAATGCATTCACCAGCCCGATGCGGGCTTCCATCCGTGGTCGAGGCATGGAGTGCGCATGATCGCCGCCTGCCAGAAAGTCGATGCCGGCGGTCGTCTTGCTGAGCGCGCTTTCCACTTCGGCCTGATTAAACACCACGGTGCTCAGGTCATGCTTCGGCGTTATTCCAAAAGTGACATGCGTCTCGCCAGCAGCCAGAAGTTCGTCAAGCAACAACACCTTCTTACCTTGGGCAGCGAGAGCCTGTGCCAGACTGGAAATCAATGCGCCGGCTCCTACGTCTTCACCGGCAGGCACCATCGCCACCATGCGCCGGGCATCGGCGACAAACAGACGCCGCAACCCTTCGGCCTGGTCCGGCAGCACTCTAGCCAATGAAGTCTCCCGACTGAGACGTCCCGACACTGGCAGCCACATCCCACTCTTCCGGCCGCAGTTTGTGCGCGGCATTATCCTGCCCCTTGAACGCCCGGTCGACGAGATAGAGCGCATTGGCGAGGTGCAGGTCTTCCGGTACCTTCTGCCCGCTGGTGACGTAATGCAAGTCCAGCCCGTGGCGGATCAGGCAGTCGATGACCGGGGCAATCGATACCGATTCATCGATCTTGGACAGGATCACCCCGTCCATGCCGGAGCCGCGATACGCGCGCACGATGTCGTCCAGCGTGACGTTCTGCGCCGTGGCCGGCAACAGCAGGTGCCGTCGCACGCGGCTGCCGCGCCCGCACAGGAATTCGATCTGCTCGGTGATGCGCCGGTCGCGCTGGCTCATGCCGACGGTGTCGATCAGGATCAGATGGCTGCGGGTCAGGTCCGCCAGCGTCAGCTGCAGTTCGGTTTCGTCCTTCACCGCATGGACCGGCACA
>DATHWE010000069.1:0-8104 GCA_035460905.1 Methylophilaceae bacterium
GACGTTGCCGCGCAGGCGGCACGCATCCTCGGGCATGCGCCTTCGCAATTACGCCAACGCTACTGGAAGTCCTCCGGCAAGACCGTGTGGGTTCTGGAAGAAATCGGCAAGGAAGAGCCGATTACGGCTGGGTTCGTCGTGGCAAATGGCAAGATCCTGCAGGCTCGCGTGCTGATCTACCGTGAAAGTCGCGGTGGTGAAATCCGTTTCCCGGCCTTCCTCAAACAATACGAAGGTGTGGCGCTGGATACTGAGCAACAACTCGATCGCAACATCGACGGTATTTCCGGTGCAACCTTGTCGGTGCGGGCAATGGGGCGGATGGCCAGGCTCGCGCTTTATTTCGACAATCTTAGCCAGGAAAAGAAATGAGTCGTCTGACGCGCGCAATCCGTTTTGCCCGGCACTGGCATGCCCGCGCCGGCGTATTGGCGGCGCTGTTTTTTCTCTTTCTCGCATTCACCGGTCTGGCGCTCAACCATACCGATACCTTCAAGCTTGATCGGAAAAAGGTAGATGCCGGCTGGCTGATGCACTGGTACGGTCTGAAATCCGAAGCCCCGACGCATGGCTATCTGTTCGAATCCGGCTATTTCATCGGGGATGGCGAACGCTGGGTCATGGATGGGCGCGAATTGTCCGGCGTCGCTGGAACGGTGCGTGGAGCGGTCGAGATCGCCGGCATTCGCTATATTGCCACTGCTGCCTCTTTACAGCTCTATCAGGCAGACGGCAGCCTGATCGATAAATTAACCGGCTCCGCTTTGCCGGCCTTGCCCATCCATAAACTGGGGCGGCGTGACGAAGTTCTGGTGCTGGATACAGCGCAGGGTATTTATTCAAGCGCCGATGGCCTGACTTGGGAATCGGCTTCGGCGGAGGAGGTTGCCTGGGTGCATCAGCAGGTGCTTCCGGCAAAAGCTGTCGGAGGCTCCGCTGCACATTTTGCACCCAGCTTGCCGCTCGAGCGTGTCCTGCTGGATGTACATAGCGGCCGCATCCTGGGCCGTTTCGGGCCATTTGCGATGGATCTGGTGGCGCTGGTGCTGATGGCGCTGGCCCTGTCCGGCATCTGGATCTATTTGCGCAGTATTCGCAAGCGGCACTGAGCGCTGTCGCTATCTTTACATTGGAAATCATGACTTTTCTTCGTGTATTTGGACTTGTCCTGCTTCTTGCCGGTTGTGCCGGCGCTCCGACCTCGTCCGAACCTGTAAAGCCAGTCGAGCCAGCCACCAAGCCTGTCGTCAAGGCGTCGCCGCCTAAGGTGGCGCTTGTACTGGGTGGCGGGGCGGTACGCGGTTTTGCCCATGTGGGTGTGATCAAGGTTCTGGAAGCGCAAGGCATCCAGCCCGATCTGGTGGTCGGTACTAGCGCCGGGAGCGTGGTGGGCGTGCTTTATGCAGCAGGTTATAGCGGGTTCGAATTGCAGAAGATTGCATTCAAACTGGAAGAAGAGAGCGTCGGTGACTGGATGATTCCGAATCGTGGCTTCATCAAGGGCGAAGCCTTGCAGGAATACATCAACCAGGCCGTCCACAAGCAGCCGATCGAGAAGTTGAAACGGCCGTTTGCGGCAGTGGCGACCGATTTGCAGAGCGGCGAGATGATGGTATTCCAGCGCGGCAATGCCGGCATGGCGGTGCGCGCATCAAGCAGTATCCCGGGCCTGTTCCAGCCAGTAGCGATCAACGGCCACGACTATGTGGACGGCGGCCTGGTCAGCCCGGTGCCGGTCAATGTGGCGCGACTGCTAGGGGCGGACGTGGTGATCGCTGTCGATATTTCCGCCAAGCCGCGCTATGCGCGCGTGGAGGGATTGACGGATATTCTCTTGCAGACGTTCGGCATCATGGGGCAGGCAATCAGCAAGACGGAGTTGGCAGGTGCGGACGTGGTGATCCGGCCGAATACGGTCGGTTTCGGTTCAGCGGATTTTGCCCGGAAGCATGAAGCGATAATGGAAGGCGAGAAGGCCGCGCAGGCCGTGATACCGTTTATTCGGCAGAAGATTCAGAAGGCTGCTGATCGGTCGGTGGCAAGCGGCGCGCCCCATTGAAGCGTTTCGCCCAGTAGCTTTCATTCATATCTACAACGTGGATTCCGCCGCCGCTGGAAGGCGCGTGGATGAAGCGCCCGTCGCCCAGGTAGATGCCGACATGGGAAAAAGCGCTTTTCAGCGTATTGAAGAACACCAGGTCGCCCGGCTGCAGTTGTTCTACAGGAATAGCCTGGCCTAACTGGCTGATAGCGCGCGCGCCATGCGGCAGCGTCAGGTTAGCTGCCTGCTGAAAGACGTAGCGCACGAAACCGCTGCAATCGAAGCCTGTTTCCGGGGATTTTCCACCGTATTTGTATTTCACGCCGGTCAGGCTGAGGGCGTTTATCAGCACTTCATGCGCGGTAATCGACCATCCATCCGCCTTTGCCGGCTCTTGTGCTGCATCTTCCGCATGCGAAAGCGTGCACAGACTCGCCAGCCAGAAGGCTGCTATGTATTTTTTGCAAGACATCCCGCCGGATTCTAAAAGAAAAGCCGAGACTTTGTAAACCTTTGACGCATCTTCAAAAAAAGCGCTTGAGCCATTCGGACTATTGGCTTTCATATTACAATTGAAGACAAAGGCAGGCAGGAACAAAACCTGCCGACGCGGGCTCTATCAACCAACCATGAGGGAGGTTAGCCATGAACGACGATACTGAATTTTCACTGGATGTCATCAAGGACAAAGCACGCAACTTGCTGCGCAGCGGCGAGAGCGTTCGAGATAAATTGCATGAACTGACGGTTGAAGCACTCACGCAGCGTCAGCTTGCGGAGCAAGAGATCCGCGAAGTACTAGGCGCTATTACCGAAGGCGTCAGCCTTGGCGCCGCCGAGCGCGCGGAAGAGGTTCGGTCAGCGTTGGGCAGCGCCCTTCGCGGCGTGGACGACGCGCTTGGGCATGCGGCCGAGGCGATGCAGCTGGCATTGGACGAGGTGTCCGATCAGGCGCAGGATTTTGCCGAACAGGATCTGCGCAAGGGTCTGGGCGACCTGAAAAAGCTGGAGGACATGTTCCTGGAAACGGTCAGTCATGTTGCTCAGGAAGCGACCGGGCTGGTTCGTCAGGAAATGACGGCACTGGCCGAGCATGCACGTCGTACCGGGACCGGTACCGGGGAGCGCGTGAAGGAGGTGGCTGAAGATTTCGGCAATCGCTTGCGTGCGACAGCGCAGCAAGCCAGTGATGCTGGGATTCATGCCGCGCGCGAAATCGGTTCCCGGGTTGCCTTGCTTGCCAGCCGTAAACTGGTCGATGTTGCCGAAAAAATCGAACAAAAAGCACAGGCGCTGAAGGAGAAATGATCCGCGAAACCATCTCCGTCATGCGCGATTTCGGACGCATGCGCGACATTGCCCGCATCCTGATTCATTACGGCTGGGGCGATATCGTCAAGCGACTCGGGCTGGGCAATATCGCCGAGCGTGCCGGTACGATGCTGCACCGACAGCGGTCCGAAGAAATCAAGCATCTTGAACCGGCGGTGCGGGTGCGGTTGGCCATCGAGGAGCTTGGGCCGACTTTCGTGAAGCTCGGCCAGGTACTGGCAACCCGGCCCGACATTTTCCCGCCGCACTGGATCGCCGAATTTGCCAAATTGCAGGACAGCGTGCCGCCGGAGCCGTTCGACGAGTTGTTGCCGCAACTTGAGAAATCGCTGGGGCGGTCTCCATTCGATGTGTTCGTGGATTTGCAGACCGAGGCGGTTGCCGGTGCGTCTATCGCGCAGGTACATCTGGCCAAATTGCAGGATGGTACGCCGGTGGTGCTCAAGATTCGCCGGCCAAACGTACGCAATCGTATTGATGCGGATTTGCGGTTATTGGCACACCTGGCGCGGCTGGTCGAATCTGAGATGCCCGAATCCCGGCGTTTCCAGCCGGGGAAAATCGTAGCGCAGTTTGCCAAATCCTTGCGGCGCGAACTCGATCTGGCGATGGAGGGGCGGAATACCGACCGCTTTGCGCTAAATTTCGCGGGCGACAAAAACATCGTTTTCGCTAAAGTGTATTGGGAAGACACCAGCGAAGATTTGCTGGTGATGGAACGTATCGACGGCATTCCCGGCAACGATCTCGACAGTGCCAAGCTTTCTGGCCTCGACCTGAAGGTGCTTGGTGCTCGTGGCGCGGATGCGGTGCTCAAGATGGTACTGATCGACGGGTTCTTTCATGCGGATCCGCACCCCGGGAATGTTTTTTACCTGCCAGAAAATCGTATCGCCCTCATCGACTGCGGCATGGTGGGGCGCGTCAGTCTTGATCGTCGCAATCAGATAGCCAACCTGCTGGCCGCGCTGGTCAGCAAGGATATCGACGAACTGCGAGATACTCTCGTCCTCTGGGCTGGTGATGCGCCTATCGACGACAACAAGCTGTCGGCCGATATCGACGAGTTGATCTTCAATTATGAAAGCATGCCGCTCAAGCATGTGCGGTTTGGCGTCCTGCTGAATGATCTGACCACCGTGATGCGCGAAAACCACCTGATGGTCCCGTCCGACCTGACGATGCTGTTCAAGGCATTGATCACCCTGGAAGGATTGGGACGGCAACTTGATCCGGATTTCCAGATTGTCCATCACCTGACGCCCTTCGTAAAAAAGGTCATCGTCGACCGCTATATGCCGGAGCATCTTGTCAAACGCGGTTGGCGCAATTTGAACAGCTTGCTGGATGTCGCGACTGGTTTGCCCCGCGATTTATCGCGGTTACTGCGGGAGGCGCGGCGTGGACGCGTGAAAATCGATCTCGACCTCAAGCGACTCGATCATTTTGGGCATCAGCTCGATCACAGCACCAACCGGCTGACGCTAGCGCTGTTAACGGCGGCGTTGATCATAGGCTCTTCCATTGTCATGACGGTGAAAGGTGGACCGACCTTGCTGGGCCTGCCGGCATTCGGTTTCCTCGGCTACTTCATGGCTTCGCTGTTTGGAGTCTGGCTGATCCTGTCGATCTGGCGATCCGGACGCGACGATTAGTCCGCAGCAATGCCGGTAGAATGGGCTCAGTGCTTATGCGGGCAAGGGTTCTTGGTGCAGTCCGCGTAGATATGGAGGGAGTGATCGTGAATGGTAAAGCCGCGCTCGGTGGCGGCTTTTTTCTGGCGGTTTTCGATTTCTTCATCGTAAAACTCTTCCACGCGTCCGCATTGCAGGCAGACGATATGGTCGTGATGCCCATCCTGCTTCAGCTCGAACACCGATTTCCCGCCTTCGAAATGGTGGCGCATCAGTAGCCCCGCCTGCTCGAATTGCGTCAGTACGCGGTAAACCGTTGCCAGTCCCACGTCTTCTCCGGTGGAGAGCAGCATCTTGTAGACATCCTCCGCTGAAAGATGTCGCTGTTCGCTGGTTTCGAACAGGCTTAACACCTTGAGTCGCGGGAGGGTTGCCTTGAGGCCTGCATTCTTGAGGTCTTGTGGTTCTTTCATGGTGTGTCGGCAAGATTCTGTGTCGTGGTATATTAACGCCATTTTCCGCCAAAGTCATAGCGATGCGTAAAGCAACCATTCTTCTGGCGGCGTTTTTTTGCGCCGCCTGTTCCAACTATTCAGCCAATCTGCCTTCCATCAAGCCTTACAAGATGGATATTCAGCAGGGCAATGTCGTCACATCCAAGATGATGATGCAGTTGCGGCCCAGCATGACGAAGTCGCAGGTGCGCTTCGTGATGGGAACGCCGCTGATAGCAGACAGCTTCCATGCCAATCGCTGGGATTACCTTTATCGCATGGTGAAGGAAGGGAAGGTCATCGAGCAGCGCCATGTGATTCTGGACTTCGAAAACGACCAGCTCAAAGGCGTTCGTGGCGATGTCATCCCCGCCGGGACCGGCGACACAGGCGCGACTGCTGCGATACCCAAGCCAGAGGGCGCGAAGCCAGTGACGCCCCAAAAGAAGGAAAAAGGTCTGATAGACAAGCTGAAATTCTGGAAGGGTGACGAAGAGCAAGTGCCGGCCAAGGTTGAACCGCAGCCGGCGCCAGTAAAGGCTCCGGAATCCAAACCTACCGTCGCGCCGCAACTTATGGAGGAAACGCCTGCCCCGGCGGCTAAAGCTGCTCCCGCACCTGAAGCTGAGCAAAAGCAGCCGCCCGCAACCGAACCTCAAGCAGTCGAGCAGCCAAAGGCGGAGCCCGTGAAACAGCCGGAAGCTCAAGTCAAGCCTGAGCCGAAGGCCGCGGCACCCAAGGCTGCGCCTGTCGAGGTTGAGCCTGCCAAGGTTGAGCCAAAGACGGCTTCGATCCCAGCAGACGAACTGCCGCCGGAGGATGATCCGGGCTATTTCGAGCGCATGTTGGAAAAGATTGGGTTCTGATCTTTCAGCGGAGGCATCACCTGCATTGTGCCGGTGATGCCGTAACTAAAAAATTGGGTTTTAAATGTTGAATATTGTCATTGCCGGAAGCTCCGGCCGCATGGGCCATGCATTAATCGAAGCCACGATCGGCGATCCCGAACTGAAGCTGCATGCTGCATTGGATCGCGACGGTAGTCCTCAACTCGGGCGCGATGCGGGCGAACTGTTCGGTGCGGCATGCGGCATCAAGGTGACCGACGACCTTTCTGCTGCATTAAAAGGCGCACACGTGTTGGTGGATTTCACCCGTCCGGAAGCGAGCCTGGTGTATCTTGAGGCCTGCCGCAAGGCAGGTGTAGGCCTGGTAATCGGTACTACCGGTTTCAGTCCGGCGCAGAAGGAAGCGATTGCCGATGCTGCACGCGACATTCCGATCGTATTTGCGCCGAACATGAGCGTGGGCGTCAATCTCCTGATCAATCTGGTGCAGGCGGCGGCCAAGGTTTTATCCGAAGGTTACGATATCGAAGTTATCGAAGCGCATCATCGACACAAGGTGGATGCGCCTTCCGGCACTGCGCTGCGCTTGGGTGAGGCGGCTGCGGCTGCGCTGGGTCGCAATCTGGCCGAATGTGCCGTATACGGTCGCGAAGGCGTTACCGGCGAGCGGGATCCTTCCACTATTGGTTTTGCCACCGTGCGCGGCGGGGATGTTGTGGGTGATCATACCGTGCTGTTCGCCGGTATCGGCGAGCGTGTAGAGCTGACGCACAAGGCTTCCAGCCGCGCGACGTTTGCACTGGGTGCATTGCGTGCTGCCAAGTTCCTCGCAGGGAAGTCGTCAGGACTGTTTGATATGCGGGATGTGTTGAGTCTCTACTGAAGCCGGCCGATTGATGCCGGCCAGCCTTTAGGCTATAATCTCGAAAATTCGAAGCGGGGACGGTGCGTAGCCAGCCCCGCTTTGCACATCCGCTATCTCAAGCGACAAACCGCAATAAAGACAAGGGGTTAGACCGTGCCGCAAAATACGCCTGCCATACTCGTACTTGCAGACGGAACCGTGTTTCGGGGCATTGCCATCGGAGCAGCGGGCGCGACGGTCGGCGAAGTGGTGTTCAACACTTCGATGACCGGCTATCAGGAAATTCTCACCGATCCATCCTATACCAAGCAGATCGTCACGCTGACATATCCGCACGTAGGTAATTACGGCATCAATGCCGAAGACGTCGAGTCGAGCAAGGTTTACGCTGCCGGCCTCGTGATTCGCGACCTGCCGTTGGTCGCCAGCAGTTGGCGCAGTCAGGAGTCGCTGGCCGACTACCTCAAGCGCAGCAACGTGGTGGCCATCGCCGATATCGATACCCGCAAGCTCACGCGCCTGCTGCGCGAAAAGGGCGCGCAGGCCGGCTGCATCATGGCCGGAGAAATTGATGAGGCCAAGGCGCTGGAGATGGCGCGCGGCTTCCCGGGCTTGGCTGGTATGGATCTCGCCAAGGTGGTGTCATCCGACAAGCCCTACCACTGGACCGAAGGCGAATGGAGCCTCGGCAAGGGCTATGAGGCGAACTCGCAGTCCAAATACAAGGTAGTGGCCTTCGATTACGGTATCAAGCGCAATATCCTGCGCATGCTGGTCGCGCGCGGCTGCGATGTGACCGTGTTGCCGGCGCAGGCTACAGCAGAAGAGGCGTTGGCGCTCAATCCGGATGGCGTGTTCCTTTCCAACGGCCCGGGCGACCCGGAGCCATG
>DATHWE010000070.1:0-10131 GCA_035460905.1 Methylophilaceae bacterium
TTTTTGCCATCGTCCTGATCTCGGCTCGTGTATTTTCCGAAACCGTCGCGCGCTTCGGCATACCCGCTGTCATCGGCGAATTGCTGGCCGGGCTGATGGTCGGGCCTTCGATACTCGGATGGGTATCGCCGGATGCCACGATGAAACTGCTGGCGGAAATCGGCATTATCCTGCTGCTGTTCGAAGTGGGCATGGATACCGATTTGCACCGGCTGGCACGTTCCGGCGCAAAACCGGTGATCGTCGCGCTGGTAGGTTTTCTGCTGCCGTTTTTCCTGGGCTATGGCGTGAGTGCGTGGATGTTCAATTTGCCCGAGCTTATTGCCCTGTTCATCGGCGGCACGCTGACGGCCACCAGCATCGGCATTACCGTGCGGGTTCTGGATGATCTCGGGAAACGCCAATCGGACGAAGCGCAAATCGTCATCGGTGCGGCGGTGCTGGACGACATCCTGGGCGTGCTGGCGCTGGCCTTCCTGTACCAGTTCGCCGTGGAGCAGCAGGTTTCCGTAAAGGCGCTGGGCGAAGTCGGCTTATATATCCTGCTATTCATGGCGTTGGCACCCTTCGTCGCCAAATTCGCCGCGGAAATCATCGATCACTTCGACCGCCGTGCCGCCTCGCCCGGCCTGTTGCTGACCATGGCGCTGGCACTGATCCTGCTGTTTTCCTGGCTGGCGCACGTTGTCGGCGCTCCGGAAATCATGGGCGGCTTCGCGGCCGGCCTGGCATTCGGCCAGCATTTCGGGTTGAAGCTGCGCATACGCCTGACCTCCTCCTATGCGATCGCCTTTACGCCCAGCCCCAAGCTGGCACAACGGGTGGAGGATCAGATGCGGCCCTTGATCCATACCTTTTCTCCGTTGTTTTTCGTAATGGTGGGCGTATCGCTCAATCTGAAAGCGGTGGACTGGAGCTCGGCGACCATTTGGGCCCTGGCTGGCGCTTTGCTGTTGGCGGCATTTGCAGGAAAATTCGCTGCCGGGTTCTGCATCCGCGAATCGCGGCGCATGCAGACCGCCATCGGGCTGTCGATGATTCCACGCGGCGAAGTGGGGCTGATCTTCGCCCAGCTTGGATTCAGTCAGGGCATTTTGTCCGGCGAACTGTACGCCGCGCTGCTGATCGTGATTGCCCTGACTACGATGGCGCCGCCGTTCATGCTGAAATGGTTTTATGCCTCGGGAAAACCTGCTACCGTTTGACCCTATGCCAATCGAAACACGGCCCCGGATCAGTTTTGCGGCCGGGAGCGATATCCGAATGGCCGGTGATGCCGGTGATGGGATAGGCCTGCTTTAATACTGCCAATAAAGCATTGAGCGTAGTGTATTGGGCGTCTTCAAAAGGCGTTTGGTCATCGCCTTCCAGCTCAATACCGATTGAAAAATCGTTGCATCGCTCGCGCGCCTGCCATTGCGAAACACCCGCATGCCAGGCGCGCTTGTCGCAGGGAACGAACTGGATCAATTCACCGTCGCGGCGGATGAAGAAGTGCGACGACACTTTCAAATGATGGATTTCGCGGTAATACGGATGTGCCGCGGGATCGAGGCAATTTGTGAACAGCTCGATCACCCCCTCGCCGCCGAATTCGCCCGGCGGGAGGCTGATGTTGTGAATGACGACCAGCTCGATCAAGGATCCGGACGGGCGTTCATCATAGTTGGGCGAAGCAATCTGACGTGCGCATGAGACAATGCCGCCCGCCTCGACAGGAAGCGCGCTCATGCGAGAAAAGCCCGATTCCGATACAATCGCGGGCTAAACAATCTGTCAGGACTTCCCATGATATTCCTTGAACTATTCGTCATGCTGGTGGTGATTCTAGTCGCTGCCGAAATCTTTACCAATGCTCTCGAACATCTGGGCGAGAAACTCAAAATCTCCGAAGGCGTGACCGGTTCATTGTTTGCTGCCGTCGGCACGGCATTGCCGGAAACCATGGTCCCCCTGCTGGCACTTCTGGCCGGCACAGCCAACACCCAGGTCAACGAGGAAATCGGCGTCGGCGCGATTCTCGGTGCACCGCTGATGCTCTCCACCCTGTCGCTTTCACTGCTGGCATTCGCGGTGCTGAAAAAGCGTGGCGTCCACGGTGAATTCCGTCCGGAAAAAACCGGTCTGGTACGCGACCTGAACTTCTTCCTGGCCGCGTTCGCATTCGCCACCCTGGCACTCTTCATTCCGCATACGCTGACTACCGTTCGCGCCGCGCTGGGCATCGGCATGGTATTAATCTACTTCATCTACATCATGCTCACCCTGCGCGCTTCCAAGGCGCTGGTGCATGAAGGCCACGCCACCGAAGCCGACGACCCGATGTTCCTGTGCCGCATCGGCCTGCCCAACAACATGATCGTCATCCTGCTGCAACTGGCCGGCGGCCTCGCGCTGCTGATTTTCGGCGCACACGGCTTCATCCATGGCGTCGAGGAAGCTGCCGCAATCATCGGCATCTCCGCGCTGTTGCTATCGCTGCTGATCATCCCGATCGCGACCGAGCTGCCGGAGAAGGTCAACAGCATCCTATGGATACGCAAGCACAAGGACACCCTGGCGTTCGGCAACATCACCGGAGCGATGGTGTTTCAGGGTACGCTGCTGCCGGCCATCGGCATCATGCTGACGCCATGGGAGCCGCGCAGCGAAGTGCTGGCCGGCGTCATCGTCACATTGCTAGCTGCACTGTGGCTGCGCTGGATGGCCGGCAAGGGCCACCTCAAGGTGTGGCATGTGTGGGTGAACGGCGCGATGTATGTGAGCTATCTGGCTATCGCGCTTTCCTGAGTCTAATCCTTGCCAAGCCCCAGCTTGGCAAGGCGATAACGCAACGTCCGGAAACTGACGCCCAGCAACCTGGCAGCGGCGGTTTTATTGTTTCGGGTTTTCTCGAGGGCATCGAGAAGGATTTTCCGCTCGATGCTTTCCAGATACTCCGGCAACGGAATTTCTCCCGCAGGCAACAACAAGTCATCCTCTTCGGCCTGCGAAGAGGCTTCCAGCAGTAAATCCTCGCTTTCGATGGCGCTGCCATTGCACAGTGCAAGTGCACGCTCCAGTACGTTCTCCAGCTCACGAACATTGCCCGGAAAAGCATGCCGGGATAACGCCGATGCCGCAGCTTGCGATAGCTCCGGAATGGCCGCGCCGAGTTCGCGGCAGTGCTTTGCAAGAATGCTGGCGGCAAGTTGCGGAATGTCCTCGGACATTTCTCGCAATGGCGGCATCTTGAGCTCGATGACGTTGAGGCGATAATAAAGATCCTGGCGGAACAGGCCGTTTTCCATCATGTGGGACAGGTTGCGGTGCGTTGCGCTGATGATGCGCACATCCACATTGTCTTCCTGCGTACTGCCGACCATGCGTACCTTCTTCTCCTGAATTGCGCGCAACAGCTTCACCTGCATCGGCAGCGGAAGGTCGGCGACTTCGTCCAGGAACAAGGTACCGCCGCTGGCGGCTTGAAAAAATCCCTCCCGGTCCTGCAAGGCCCCGGTAAAAGCACCTTTCTTATAGCCGAAAAACTCGCTTTCCATGAGACTTTCCGGAATCGCGCCACAGTTGACCGGCACGAACGGCCCGTCGCGACGCACACTGTTGGCGTGAATCAGGCGTGCCGCCAGCTCCTTGCCGCTACCGGACTCGCCGCTGATATATACAGGCGCCTGGCTGCGCGCCAGTTTCTCTATCATCTGCCGCGCCTGGCGTATGGGAGAGGAATCGCCGATCAGGGTGAGCCCTGGGGGCTGGGCTTCGCCCCGCTCCGACAGCTTGAGCGCCGATTGCACCAGCGGCCGCAACTGCTTGAGGGAAATGGGTTTGGAAAGGTAATCGAATGCGCCGGCCTTGAGCGCGGCCACCGCGTTTTCCGCGCTGCCGTAGGCGGTAATCACGGCCACCGGCATGCCAGGCCGGTGCTGGAAAATATGCCGCATCAACTCGAGGCCGTCACCGTCAGGCAGGCGCATATCCGTCAGACAGAGTGCGAAATCCCGCTGCGTCAGCTTCTGCTGCGCCTCGGCCACGTTCGATGCGCTGTCCACAGCAAGCCCCATACGCTCGAGCGTCAATACCAGCAGTTCGCGGATGTCGGCTTCGTCATCCACCACCAGGCATGACACCGTTGCAGGAATATCAGGCATATTGTCTCTTCAGGTAAATAATGAATCGCGCGCCGCTGGAAGATTCTACATAATCCAGCGCCGCACCGTTGGCCTCGCATAATTCGCGCGCAACATACAGGCCCAGTCCGGTTCCGCTGGCTTCGGTAGTGAAAAAAGGCTCAAACAGATGGGCACGTACTTCCGGCGGCACGCCGGCACCGTCGTCCGTCACCTCGAGTTCCAGCCGGGACTGGCGTACACCTTCATGCAACCGCACCTTCAGGCTGCCGCCCTGCTTTTGTCCGTGACGCCAGCCGTTGCGACAAAGATTCCATAAAATCTGATGCAAATGCTGACGATCGAAAATCGACGTCAGTCCCGCTTTCTCGACTTCGAGAACGAAACACTCTTCAGGGATTTTTTCGACACGGCAAAAATGCTCATGGAATTCTTCCAGAAACTCGCCGAGCCGGACAGTTTCCATTCGGCTACGATCGCGCCGGCTCAACTGCAGCACGTCCTTCACCATATGATCCAGCCGGTGCACGTTGTCATCGATGATCTGCAATAGCCGACGCGATGTGGGATCAGGAGTGTCCTCCTCCTGCAGCAACTGGCAGGCATGGCTGATTGAACTCAGCGGATTGCGGATCTCATGCGCGATGTTGGCGGTCAGCCGCCCCAAGGCGGCAAGCTTCAGTTGCCGCGCCTGCTCCTGCACCCGGCTCCAGTTTTCAATGAAGATCACGGCGCCGCGCTTGCGATCGGCACCGACAGGCACAAAGCGCAGCAATAGCTCTATGCCATTGGCCGAGAATTTCTGATCGCCGGAAATATTGCCGCGCGCCCAGTCCGAATAGAGCTGCGCAATGCCAGGAGCGAAGCTGTCCAGCGTCGACTCTTTCCAATTGCCGGTGTTGACGCTCAACAAGCTTTCCGCGCGCAAATTGTGGTGCCGCAAGCGCAAATCCTGATCGACCACCATCACGCCGTCCTGCATGTCGCGGATCACCAACTGGTTGATCTGCGCCAGGTTTTCCAGATCGATGCCGCGTTGCGAGGCGAGCTCTTCGCTCTGCTGGGTGCGCTTGGCAAAAGTATGCGCCAGCCAGGCCGTCGCAAAACAACTCAGCCCCAGCATCACCGCATGACTGTAGTCCTCGTAGCGTTCGTTCCAGGTCAGTATCTGCCAGGTCTGCTCCAGCAGCAGGGCGATGCTTGCCAATGCCGCATAAAACAATGCGAGACGGCCCTGGCTGATCAGGCTTGCCCCGGCAATCGCCACTACCAGCAGCAGCCCAAGTCCGCTTTTGACTCCGCCGCTGGCATACATCAGCAAGACGATGAACGCGATATCACCGATCGCCTGCAAGGTCAGCTGACGGTTGAAGCGCGGCCAGCGGGCAAAGGCCAGCCCCCCCATTGCCATGGCAAACCCGATGTAGCTCAAGGACGCGCGGCGATAGATCGGGCTATTGTAGTTTTGCCACCAATCCCGCTCGCTCAGCAGAAAATATGCACTGAAAAGCAGGACCGCGATGATCAGCCGGTACAGGCTGAAGTAGCGCATCGTGCGCCAATAGGCATCGGAGTGCGGAAGAGGAAGGTCGGTAACGATAACTGGGAGTTTCATTGCCCGGCTTTATCGCTGTGTTCCTTGCAGCAATAGTAAGCGCCTTTTTTCAGGATGCTTTCGGTCTTGGGCAGATGCACGCCGCAGGCCTGGCATGAAACCATATCCTGAGCCTCCGGCTTTGCGGAAGGCCGCGGCTTGTGGGAGCCACGGGTATATTGCTTGAGAAGCAACAGTATCATCCATACGGCCAGGGCCAATAACAGTAATTTTCCCAACATGATGCAGGCTTCCGAATCGAAAGGTCGATTGTAACGAAAAGCCGGTCACGCAACAAAAAACCAACCTGATATACTCGGCGGGAACCGGGACAAAGACTTTCCCTCCAGCTTGCTCAAAAGAATGGCCAACTCTCAGGAATTATCCGAATTTCTCTCGCAGGTCGAACGACGCGCCTTCAAGCAGGCTGTGTATGCCGTCCGCAATGATCATATGGCGCTGGATATCGTGCAGGACGCGATGCTCAAGCTGGCGGAAAAATATGCGCAGAGGCCGGCAGAAGAGTTCCCGATGCTTTTCCAGCGGATTTTGCAAAACACCATCCGCGATCACTTCCGTCGCCAGAAGGTACGCAATCTCTGGACGACGCTTTTCTCCTCATTCTCATCCGGCAACGAGGACGATGATGACTATGATCCGCTAGAAACTTTATCCGACGCAAACGATGATGGTCAGGACAACCCGCAGAATCAGGTGGAACGCGCACAAACGCTTGCTATAATCGAAAGTGCCTTACAAAAACTGCCAACCCGTCAACGCGAAGCCTTTGTGCTGCGTTACTGGGAAGATATGGATGTAGCGGAAACGGCAAAAATAATGGGATGTTCCGAGGGTAGCGTCAAGACGCATTGCTCACGTGCAGTGCACGCATTGGCGGCATCGCTCGGGAAGAAAGGAGTTCGGCTATGACACGCGAACAGGACACGGCAAAGATAATCGTCGATGTATTGAATTACGGCACATCGGAACTGGACGACCAGACTTCCGCAAAACTGGCCGCTGCCCGACGAAAAGCGGTCGCTGCGATGGCCCAGCCTGCCTATGTCGCCCATACTGAAACCAATCTCGCCGGCGTGGGCCGCTACATCAGCGAACACTTTCATGGTCATCACGCATGGATGCCCATGCTGCTAGTGATTTCGGCGATGCTTCTGGCGTTCGTCGTCTTACAACAAAATTATTCGGAGCCGGTCGAGGCGGATGCATTGCTGCTCGCTTCCGACTTGCCACCCGAGGCTTATGTGGACAAGGGGTTTGATGCATGGCTAGAAAATTCCTCGCGGCGCTAATAACGATTACCGCCTTGCTGGCGGTGCAAGCACAAGCCGCACAGGGAGGTGATCCGAATTGGTCGCAATTGAGCGCAGATCAGAAACAGGTACTATCGCCTCTAGCCGAAGAGTGGGACACCTTGCGCCCCTGGCAGCGCGAAAGAATGCTCGACATTGCACGCGACTATCCCAAAATGAATCCGCAGCAACAGGATCGGGTTCAGCAGCGACTCGACAATTGGAGTCGCATGACACCGTACGAGCGCGAGAACGCCCGCAAGAAATACCAGCGGTTTGAATCCCTGCCCCAGGAAAAGCAGGAAGAGCTCCGCAAGAAATGGCGCGAATACCAGCGCCTGCCAGAATCGGAACGCCAGAAATTGCGCGACAATCGCCCGGAACCAGCGCCCGAAGACGATATCGGCAACTAACGCTTGCAAACGCCCAGTCTTTTGCGCCGCTCAGGCTGCGTGCTTTATGAAGTACTCACCGTCATCGCACTCTGGATGCTGGCTTCCGCAATCATTACCACGATCTTCGACAACGCCACCCATGGCCCGGCCCGATGGCTATTGCAAGGCGTCTCGCTACTGACAATTTCCGGCTATTTTTTGTGGTGCTGGTCGCACGGCGGGCAGACCCTGGCGATGAAAACCTGGCGCATACGGGTCGTCGCCAGCACCGGTGCGGCGCTCACTTTCCCCCAGGCCTTGCAACGCCTGTTATTCGCTATCGCGTTGCTGCTGCCCGCAGGCATCGGCTTTTGGTGGGCCTTATGGGATAAAGACGGACAATTCCTGCATGACCGGTTGGCCGGGACACGACTGGTTCTCCTGGAAAAGCAGCGCTAGCGCCGCTCCGTCCAGAACAGCATCCCCAAACCGGCCGTCAGGAAAAGCAGGGTAGGTATCGTTGCACTGACCGGCGGCGGCCAGTCGTTCAACAGCCCAAGATGCACGAACAAGCGATTCATCACCTGATAGCTGATCCCCAGCATGATGCCGACGAAAATCTTGGCGCTGATGCCGCCGGCCCGTTGTTGCAGGAAACCGAATGGCAGAGCCAGAACTACCATGACGATACAGGCGACCGGATATACCATCTTCGACCACAAGGCAATTTCGTGCCGCGTCGTTTTCTGGTGATTTTCGCTTAGATGCTGGATATAGAAATACAGGTTCCAGGCAGACATCTTCTCCGGCACGACCAATAACACGTTCAGCAACTCCGGCTGGATTACCGATTGCCAGTTGGCCTTGTCGTAATACTGCGAGCGAATGTTCCTGTCGGCGAAACTGGTCTGTGTCACCTCGCTCAGCGCCCAATGCCCGCCCCTGTAATTGGCGGTCTTGGCATTGCTCACCACACGCAGGTGGAAGTCCGGATCGAACTCATAAATGTGGACGTTGAGCAGGCCCGCATCCGGCAATACGTCTTCGATATTGATGAAACTGTTGCCATCCTTGACCCACATGCCGGATCGAAAGTCTTGCGCCACGACCGAATCGGTCGCCTTGATGCGCATGCGCTGCGCGGACTTTTCGCTCAAAGGCGCGATTAACTCGCCGCCGAGAAAAGTGATCCCGGCGAACAACAATCCCACGATGATCAAGGGACGCGCAAGCTGCGACATCGAAACACCGCTCGTACGCAGCACGACCAGCTCCGAATTGCGTCCGAATTGCGCCAGCGCATACAAGGCACCAATCAGCACGGCGACCGGCACCACCTCGTATACATGGCCGGGAATGCTGAGCAACACGAACAGCACGATCTGCCCAATGCCATAGGTGCCCTTGCCCAGGCTTTCCAGCTCCTGGATCAGGTCGAAAAACGCAAACAGCGCGAGCAGCGCAACCATCATCAACACGATGCTGGCGACGATTTCCTGGAATAGATAACGGCTAAAAAGCTTCATTTGCGGAACAGGTTGGGAATCAGCGGCAACAGGAACAGCCGGCGATAGAATAGATAAACGATCAGCGCCAGCACGATGGCATGCACCGGCCACAGCCCGATCACCGGATGGATCTTGTCCTGCTGTATCCATGCCTGGCTGATGCTGAGGAGGTTGTTGTAGATCACATACACCAGCAAGGCCAGGATGAGATTGGCCGAGCGACCCGCACGCGGATCAACGAAACTCATCGGGATCGCCAGCAATACGAGCAAGAAAGCGGAAATCGGCGTTGCCAGACGCCATTGGAACTCTGCGCTGCTTTCCGCCGAACGCTCGCTGATCAATTCCTGGCTGGAACGGGTTTTCGAGCTGGGGGGACGCTCCTGAACCTCGGCCGCCTCGATGCGGATGGCGTAACGTTCGAATTCGGTCACGGAAAACTCCGGCGTGTCCGGCTTGCCTTCATAACGTCGACCATTCGTCATCACCAGGAAATTGTCGCCGTTGGGATCGGTCTCGCGAAAACCTTTCTGTGCAACAATGATGCCGAGCTTCTGGTGCTGAACGGACTGGACGAATACATTTTTGACGGTATTGCCCAGTTCGTCGAAACTTTCCACGAAATACACGCGGTCGGCATTGCGCGACTCCTTGAATACGCCAGGCGAAATCGCAGCCAGCTCGTCGCGGGCCTTGAGTTGATCGGCATATGCAACGCCCTTGCCTACCGCCCACGGCGTCACGAACAAACTGAGCACGCCGATCATCACGATCAAGGGAATGGCAAAGGACATCACCGGCCGCACCCAGGCCGCCAATCCCATGCCGGAAGTGAACCACACCACCATTTCACTGTCTCGATGCCAGCGGGTCAATGTCAGCAATACGCTTAAAAAAAGCGTCAATGTCAGCAGCAAAGGGAGATACTTGAGCAGGCTGAATCCCAGCAGCGCATTGATGGCGTCGCTGGCAAGGCTTCCGCGCGCCGCTATCCCCAAATAATAGGCAACCCGCTGGGCGAGCACGATTCCCACCAGCGTCAGGAATGTGGCGAGCGCTGTGGAATAGAGCTCCTGGGTTAAGGATCGTCTAAATATCATCCCGGGTTTGAATTCGCGTGGAAACGTTGGATAATCGGATAAATTTTACGGAAAGGGCTTCAGCAATGGAATTTAGCATAAAAAACGGCAACCCGGAGAAACAGCGTAACGCCTGCGTCAT
>DATHWE010000071.1:0-4251 GCA_035460905.1 Methylophilaceae bacterium
CAAAGCGTGAAGCACATGGACTGGTTCGAGGTGGTGGAAACGCGCGGCTGCATCATGGAAGGCAAGATCGCGCACTGGCAAGTCACCATCAAGGTCGGCTTCCGGGTGGAAGACCACTAATCACTATTGTCCGGCAAGCCGCAAGGGCTGCCGGCGCGCTTGAATCTTCACACTGCACCGGACCTCGTCCGGGTGCGTTTCTGAGCGTTTGCCCGACGTTACCTGTCAATCCACGGTAAAATAGCGGCCAATCTATTCCGTAGTCACTCAATGAACGTTTTTTACGAAGAGGAAGGCAGCTTCAAGGTTGCTTCCGTCATGACCGAAAATCCCGGCTCGATGCAAGTAGAATCGATTTCCGGGAAACGCTCCAAGATCAAGTCTGCAAACGTGTTGCTGAAATTCGAAGGCTCGCTGGCTGGGTTCATGGACAAAGCCCAGGCCGAAGCCGAAACGCTGGCCGCCGATTTCCTGTGGGAATGCTGCGGCGAAGAGGAATTCGCTTTCGACGAACTGGCAAAAGAATATTACGGGCATCCTCCCAGCCCGACCGAAGCCGCCGCCACGGCGATCAGCCTGCATGCCGCGCCCATGTATTTCTACCGCAAGGGCAAAGGGCGCTACAAGGCCGCTCCCGAGGAGAACCTCAAGGCGGCGCTGGCCGCGCAGGAGCGCAAACGCCTGCAGGCCGAGAAGGTCGCCGAGTATGTGGCGCAGCTGACGGGGCATATCATGCCGCCGGAATTCGGCGACAAGCTGGACATGCTGCTGTATGAGCCGGACAAGAACACCCTGGAATGGAAGGCGCTGGACGAAGCTGCGGCCGCGACTGGTCTTGGCCATTTGAAACTGCTCGAAGCCTGCGGCGCGCTGGCTTCAGCGCATGACTACCATTTCGGCGCATTCCTGCGCGAATATTTCCCCGGCGGCGTGAATTTCGAAACACACGAGCCTGTCGCTTCGCCCGATGCGCTGGATCATGCCGAGGTCGAAGCTTTCAGCATCGACGATGCGACGACCACCGAAATCGACGATGCGTTTTCCGTGCTGGCACTGCCCGACGGCAATACCCGCATCGGCATCCATATCGCCGCGCCGGCATTGGGCATCGTGCCGGGCACCGCGCTCGACGCGATTGCGATGAAGCGTCTCTCCACCGTCTATATGCCCGGGCACAAGATCACCATGCTGCCGGAGGCGGCCATCGAGCCGTTCAGCTTGCATGCGGGCATCTGGCGTCCGGCGTTATCGCTTTATCTTGATATTGCACCGGATTTTTCCATCGCAAATCAGACCAGCCGCCTCGAAGCGGTGAAGATTGCCGACAATCTGCGCCACGACGAGCTGGAACCGCATTTCAACGAAGAAAACTGGGAAACGCCGAGCGAGCATCCCTATTGGGAACGACTGGTGCTGCTGCACCGCTTGGCCGAGTCTCTGGAAAAAGCGCGCGGCAAGTACGATCCCAACCGCGCGCCGCAAGTGGACTACAACTTTTACGTCGAGGACGGCAACGTTCGCATCACCGAACGCAAGCGCGGCTCGCCGATGGACAAGCTGGTTGCCGAGCTGATGATCCACGCCAACGCTCACTGGGGAGGCCTGCTCGCTGAAAATGCCATCCCCGGCATCTACCGCGCACAACAGGGCGGCAAGGTCTACATGACGGTCAATGCCGAGCCGCATCAAGGCCTGGGCGTTGCGCAATACGCCTGGAGCACCTCGCCGTTGCGTCGTGCCGTGGACTTGATCAATCAGCGCCAGATGATCGCGCTGCTGCAAGGCAGCGAACCGCCTTACGACAAGAGCAGCGATGCGCTGGCCGGTGCAATGCGAGATTTCGATCTCGCCTACAACGCCTACAACGAATTCCAGACGCGCATGGAACGGCACTGGTGTCTTGTGTATTTGCAGCAGCAGGGCGTAAGCGAGGTGACCGGCACAGTCTGGCGCGAGAATCTGGTGCGCCTCGACGGCATGCCTTACATGACCAAGGTACCCAGTCTTCCGGAGATGGCCTCGGGTAGCCGCGTGCTGCTGGAAGTGAAGCGTATCGATCCGCTGCTAATGGAACTGGACTGTCGTTACAAGGGGGCGCTGGAGTGAGTCTGTTCCGCCTGGGCCCGCGTACGTTCGCACGCAGCATTCATCGCAAGGTGTCGGGAGATAACAGTGTCGATGTCAGCGAATCCGAAGGCGTGCGTTCGCTGCATCTCGGTTCGGCCACCGTGCAAAGCTCGATGCGTCTGTCGACACCGTACGACCTGGAACTGACCTATACGCGTGGCATCATGGGCTTCCTGCTTTTCCGTCCACAGGCGCGCAATGTGCTGGCTATTGGCCTGGGCGGTGGTTCTATCCCTAAATTCGTCCATCATTACCTGCCGGAACTGAACATGCGCGTGGTGGAAATCAACCCGCAAATCATCGCGGTCGCGCGCAGTCATTTTTACCTGCCCGAGAATGACGAGCAGTTGCAGGTGATCGAGGGCGACGGTGCCGAATATTTGCGCGACCATCCCGCCGGGGCCGAGATCTTGATCATCGATGCCTTCGACAGTCAGGGCGTGCCGCCGGATCTGTGTTCGCAGGACTTCTTCGACAGTTGCGCCGAGGTGTTGACGCTGGACGGCATGATGGCGATCAACCTGTGGGGCAGCGACAAAAAATTTGATGTCTACCTGCAACGCATCGAGCAGAGCTTCAGCGGCCGCGTACTGGTGTTGCCTACCGGGCGCCCCGGCAATATCGTCGTGTTCGGTTTCCGCCGCACGCCGCCCGACCTGCGCTGGGCCACGTTGCGCGAACGTGCCAAGGGGTTGCAAGACAAGCTCAGGATAGAGTTTCTGGAGTTTGTGGAGCGGCTGCGGGATAATAACCTCAATACTTCTAATCGCTTGATCGTCTAGGAAAAACGCGGCTGTTCCGGGCGACATTCGTCGTCGTGCAACAGCGGCACATCATATGAAAAATGCAAACCAGCAATTCTTCGCAACCTGCCCGCGCGGCCTGGAAGCCTTACTCGTCGACGAACTGACGGCCCTCGGCGCGAAATCGCTGGCGCCGACGGATGGCGGCGTCGGCTTTGCCGGCGACCTGCCGTTGTGCTACCGCGCCAATCTGGAAAGCCGCATCGCCACGCGCATCATGTGGCAGGTGGGACAGGGGCGTTACAGCGGCGAGGAGGATGTCTACAAGGCGGCTTATGCGTTGTCGTGGCCGGATTGGTTTGCGATCAATCGCACCTTCATGGTCAAGGTAACGGCGGTCAAATGTCCGCTGAAGAGCCTGGAATTCGTCACGCTGCGCATCAAGGATGCGGTGTGCGACAAGTTCCGCCTCAAGGGCGGCAATCGCCCGTACATCGACACCAAGCAACCGGACGTGCGCATCCATGCCTACCTGACGGCCGACGAATATCGCCTGTACCTGGACACGTCCGGCAATGCGCTGTTTCAGCGCGGCCAGCGCCGTGCCAGCGTGGAGGCGCCGCTGCGCGAGAATCTCGCCGCCGGCATCATCAAGCTTTCCGGCTGGCAGCCAGGCACGCCCTTGTTCGATCCGATGTGCGGCAGTGGCACGTTCCTGCTGGAAGCAGTAATGATCGCGCTGGATATTGCGCCCGGCAGCCAGCGCAGCTTCGGTTTCGAGAAGCTGCTGAATTTCGACGCAACGGCCTGGCAGAAAATGAAGCAGGAAGCGCAGTCTCGCGCCAAGCCGGTCACTTTCCAGCAGATTTATGGCAGCGATCTCGACATGAAGTCGGTACGGGCTGCGAAGCAGAATCTGGATCAGGCCGGCTTGCTGGAGGCAGTGAAGCTCGACCGCGCGGATATCGTCGAAGTCGAAGCGCCCGCCGATCATGGCGTGCTGATCGCCAATCCGCCGTATGGCGTGCGTATTGGCGAAGACGAGGAGCTGGCGGCGTTGTATCCCAAGATGGGCGAGACACTCAAGCGTCATTTCGCAGGCTGGAATGCTTACTTCCTGACCTCCGACCTGCGTCTGCCCAAGCTGATGCGCTTGTCACCTTCCAAGCGTACGCCGTTGTTCAATGGCCCCCTGGAGTGCCGCCTGTTCGAGATCAAGATGGTCGCCGGCAGCAACCGTAAGGAAAAACCCGCTCATGCCTGATCGGCTGGATCAGTTGCGTGATCGTCTGCGCGAGTTCGTGCGCGAGCGGGACTGGGAACAGTTCCACTCGCCCAAGAACCTCGCGATGGCGATGATCGTGGAAGCGGCGGAACTGGT
>DATHWE010000072.1:0-4868 GCA_035460905.1 Methylophilaceae bacterium
GCGCCGATCAGCAGTGGGAACCAGCCACCGGCGGGAATCTTGAGAATATTGGCACCGAAGAATGCCAGGTCTATGGCCAGGAATATGCCGGCAATCGCCAGCGTGAGCGGCCAGCTCCATTTCCATACACCATGGAACACCATCGCGGCGAGCAGTGTGGTGATCACCATGTCGCCGGTCACGGCGATACCGTAAGCCGCAGCGAGGTTGGAGGAGGAGCCGAAACCAATCACCAGCGTCATGACCGCCACCATCAAAGCCCAGTTCAAGCGCGGCAGGTAAATTTGGCCGGCTTCACTTTCCGAGGTGTGCTGGATTTGCGTGCGTGGCATATAGCCGAGTTGCAGCGCCTGGCGTGAGACCGAGAAGGTGCCGGAAATGACGGCCTGCGATGCAATGACCGTAGCCAGCGTGGCAAGTGCGATCAGCGGATACAGCACCCATTCCGGCGCCAGCAAATAGAAAGGATTTTTGACGGCGGCGGGATTGTGCAGCAGCAATGCGCCCTGGCCGAAATAATTGAGCACCAGCGACGGCAGCACCAGGCCGAACCACGCAATGCGGATAGGCACACGGCCGAAGTGGCCCATGTCCGCATACAGCGTTTCGCCCCCGGTGACCGCCAGTACGACTGCACCCAGCGCGACGAACGCCAGCCAGTGATTATCGGTGAAGAAATGCACTGCATACATCGGGTTTACCGCGCGCAGTACATCAGGGTCATGCAGGATGTTCATGACACCTAGCGTCGCGAGGGTGCCGAACCACAGCAGCATGATAGGACCGAACAGTTTGCCGACAGTCGCGGTGCCGTGGCGCTGTACGGAAAACAGCACGAACAGCACAGTCAGCGTAATGGGAATGATCCAGGTATGGAGTTTGGGCGCGGCGACCTCCAGGCCTTCTACTGCCGATAGCACCGAAATTGCCGGGGTGATCATGCCGTCGGCAAAAAACATGCACGCGCCAACGATGCCGGCCAGCATGATGAAGCGCAGCTTGCGCTTGTCGTCGCCTGCCTGCTGCGTCGCCAGAGCGATCAGCGCCATGATGCCGCCTTCACCTCGGTTGTCGGCGCGCATCACGAAGATCACGTATTTGACGGTGATCACCATGATCAGCGACCACAGGATCAGAGAAAGCACGCCCAGCACATTCTCCGGAGTCACCGGCAACGGGTGGTGGCTGGCGAATACTTCCTTCATGGTGTAAAGCGGGCTGGTACCGATGTCGCCGAAGATTACGCCCAGTGCGGCAAGGGCGAGCGCGTGTACTCCGGATTTATGAACAGGGGTGGATGCCATTAATGGCCTTGTTAGCTGTATATGGGCGCAATTTTAACGCTAATGGTGCATGAGGCGTATTGCAAATATGCGATACACCTAAAAAGCTATCTTAAAAATTGCTGCGGAAAGTCGTCTGCGGCGTTGCGCGGTGCTCGCTCCCTCGCCGTACTACATGTACTGTCTCGGTCGCTGCGCTCCGTGCGCCTTGCATCCAACTCTCCTCGCGAATTTTTAAGACAGCTTCTTAAGTTTTGTCGCGGGTTTTCTCCACGCGGACGTCCGCCTGACCTTGCGCGAAGGTAAGCGTCAGCGCTTCGGCGGCGCGTACTTGGCGGCTGTCGCGGACGATGCTGCCATCCGCTTGCTGCACCAGGCTGTAGCCGCGTTCCAATACAGCATGTGGACTCAGGTGGCGCAGGTTTTGTTCCAGGCGCTGCAGTGTTTCGCGCTTAAGACCGAGATGCCGCGCCTCGGCCATCTGCAGACGCTGCGGCAACGGCATGAAGCGGGCGTTCGCTCGATCCAGCATGCGCAACAGGGTGGCGTTCAGGCGCGCTTGCAGGTGGCCCAGCCTTTCCTGCTGCTGGCGTATTTTCTCGCCGGGATGAATCAGGCGACGCGCGAGATAATCCATCTGCTGCATGCGCTGGTAGAGCTGATGCTGCATTTGCCGCTGCAGGCGCATCTTGAGTGCGTTCGCCGATTGCAGCAGCGCCTGGCGATCCGGTGTTGCCATTTCGGCGGCGGCGGTCGGGGTGGGCGCGCGCCGGTCGGCGGCGAAGTCGGCGATGGTGACATCGGTCTCGTGGCCGACGCCAGAAATGACCGGCATGGGCGAGGCGGCAATCGCGCGCGCGACGACTTCTTCATTGAACTGCCACAAGTCTTCGATGCTGCCTCCGCCACGGCAGACGATCAGCACCTCGCACTCGGCACGCTCACCGGCGGTGCGGATGGCGCGCGCGATCAGTTCTGCCGCTCCTTTGCCCTGAACCGGGGTGGGGTAGATCACCACCGGGATGCCGGGCATGCGCCGCCGCAACGTGGTCAGCACGTCATGCAAGGCCGCCGCGTCGGGGGAGGTGACGATGCCTATCTGGCAGGGATGCTCCGGGATGGGGCGCTTGCGCGATGCATCGAACAGGCCTTCAGCCTCCAGCTTGGCCTTGAGCCGCTCGAAAGCTTCGAACAGCGCCCCCAGGCCGGCGCGCTGCAAGGCCTCGATGGTGAGCTGGAAATCGCCGCGCGCTTCGTACAGCGTCACCAGCGCGCGCGCTTCGACGTGGTCGCCCTCTCGCGGGACCCAGTCCAGCGCAGAATTTCGGTTGCGGAACATCACGCAACGTACCTGTGCCCGCTCATCCTTCAGCGAGAAATACCAGTGGCCGGAGGCGGCGCGCGTCAGGTTGGAGATTTCGCCGCCTACCCAGAACAAGGGAAAGCTGCGTTCCAGCACGTCCTTCGCCATGCGGTTGAGGGCGCTGACGGAGAGCACGTTGGGGCGGCGGGATTCAAAAGGCAGGTCGGTGGTCAAAGAGGGCCCGTACTTCCGTTACAATGATCTTTTTCAATTATAAGCTGCGAGTTCTCCAATGCTTAACAGAATCCTTTCCGGCCGCGCCGGTTATCTGATCGGTTTCATCGCCTCTTTCGGTCTTGTCGGCTTTGGCCTTTATATTCAGCAGAAGCACGGTCTTGAACCTTGCCCGCTATGCATTTCGCAGCGCATCGCCTTCATGGTGCTGGGGGCGGTATTCCTTGTCGCAGCGCTGCACAACCCCGGCAAGACCGGCCGTCGGATCTATGGCGTGCTGCAATTCGCCGCAGCCGTGACCGGAGCAGGCATCGCTGCGCGCCATATCTGGATCCAGGCCAACCCGGACAAGGTCATGAGCGAATGCGGCGTGGGCTTCGACTACCTGTTCGAAAGCTTCCCGATGCAGCGCGCGCTGCAGCTGATTTTCCAGGGTACCGGCGAATGCTCGACCATCGACTGGACCTGGCTGGGGATGACCATTCCGCAACTTTCCCTGCTGTCATTCGGCCTGCTTGGGCTGTACGCCATCCTTCTCGCTGTCGTAAAAAGAACATGACCCACTACAAAACCATAGACGAATTCGTCGGCAACACGCCGCTGGTGCGGCTGCAACGCATGCCCGGCAATACCAGCAACATCCTCCTGGTCAAGCTCGAAGGCAACAATCCCGCCGGCTCGGTGAAAGACCGGCCGGCGCTGTCGATGATCGCCCACGCCGAAGCGCGCGGCGACATCAAGCCCGGCGATACGCTGATCGAGGCCACCTCCGGAAACACCGGCATCGCGCTGGCGATGGCCGCTGCCATCAAGGGCTACAAGATGGTTCTGGTGATGCCCGACAATCAGAGCCTGGAACGCCGCCAGACGATGAAAGCCTTCGGCGCGGAACTGGTGCTGACGCCCAAGGCCGGCAGCATGGAGCTGGCGCGCGACACCGCCGACAAGATGCAGGCCGAGGGGAAAGGCGTGATCCTCAACCAGTTCGCCAACCCGGACAACCCGCTCGCGCACTATGAGGGTACCGGCCCCGAAATCTGGCGTGATACCGACGGAAAAATCACCCATTTCGTTTCCAGCATGGGCACCACCGGCACCATCATGGGCACGTCAACCTACCTCAAGGAAATGAATCCGGCGATCCAGATCGTCGGCGTGCAGCCCAGGGACGGCGCGCAGATTCCCGGCATCCGCAAATGGCCCAAGGAGTACCTGCCCGAAATTTGCGATTTTGATCGCATCGACCGCATGATCGAAGTCGGCCAGCCGGATGCGGAAGAGATGACGCGCCGCCTGGCGCGCGAGGAGGGCATCTTCGCCGGCATTTCCTCCGGCGGGGCGTTGGTCGCCGCGCTGCAGTTGTCGCAGGAAGTCGAGAATGCGGTCATCGTTTCCATTGTTTGCGACCGGGGCGACCGCTATCTCTCGACGGGAGTTTTTCCCGAATGAGCATGAGCCGCATTTTGCGGCTTTGCTTGTTTTGCCTCTCATGGCTGGCGTTTCCTGCGTCAGCTGTCGACCGCATCGAAATCTATGCCGACCAAGTCAGCCACCCCGCTGCGCAACTGGAAAACTTCTCCGGTACGCTGGACATGGATGGCCGGTGGCACGGCAAGGCGATGCTAAAGCAGGGCGACGCGGCGCAACTGGCGCGCGAGTATCCGTTGCCGGTGACAGTCAGTAAAGGAACCCTGCGCGGAAAGGCGGAATTTTCCGGCGAACAGCGCGAGCTGCGCCGACTCAAGGGCGATCTCTTCCTGAAGGATGCTGCATTTAGCGACGAAGCGGGGCTGCATGCGGGCGAAAAGGTCGATTTGCATCTCGATGCGACGGTTGTGCGCGACGGCGGCCGCTGGCGCTGGTCGGGCAAGCTGGATGGCTCCAATGGCGAAGTTTTCTGGCAGCCGCTTTATCTGGCCAGGCTCGATTCAGGTTTCGCAGGGCAGGGCTGGTTGTCGGATAACGTGATTACGGTTGAACAGGGAAGATTCAGCATGGGCGGTGTGGGTGCCGCGTCTGTGACTGGCAGCATTCGCCGACCTGACAAC
>DATHWE010000073.1:0-11510 GCA_035460905.1 Methylophilaceae bacterium
CCGATTTCTTCCGCCTGCTGGGCGCTTTCCAATGCAGACTGGATCAATGCTTCGCGCATGAGCGCTTCGGCTGACAAGGGCTGCGCGCGACCGGCATTTTCGTCCATCATGCGCGCCATTTTTTCCTGGTCCAGGCTGCCCCAGTTGACGCCGATGCGTACCGGCTTGTTGTATTTCATGGCGATTTCTATCATAGCGGCGAACTGCTCGTCGCGACGTGAACCTTTTCCCACATTGCCCGGATTGATACGGTACTTCGCCAGCGCCTCCGCGCACTCCGGGTATTGCGCCAGCAGCTTGTGACCGTTGTAATGGAAATCGCCGATCAGCGGAACCGGACAGCCCATTGCATCAAGTTTGCGGCGAATAGTACCGACCTGGGCCGCGGCTTCCGGCGAATTGACGGTAATACGGACCATTTCGGAGCCCGCCTGCCACAATGCGTAGACCTGATGTGCGGTGCCCTCCGCATCGGCGGTATCGGTATTCGTCATCGATTGCACGACCACAGGCGAATCCCCACCGACGGGGACGTCGCCGATCATGACGCAACGGGTCTTGTGGCGGTGGATATGCTGTTCGATCAAGACTTACTCCAGGGTCAGACGCGCGACGTTGGCCCGAATGTGGGGCGCCAGGTCAACCGGGCTGCCATTGTAGGTAAGCTGCATACCGGTAGCGTTGCCGATAACGAGCTTGAGCGGCGGCGTTCCGGTAATCGTTTCACTATTGCCTGACGTGACGTTTCTGCTGAAAATTTCCTTGCCGTCCCGATCCTGCACGCTTACCCAACTGGTCTGTGTTGTAGATAGCACCAGTGTTGAAGCACCGGCAGCCGCCGCTGGCACAGGCGGTACTTCGGGCGTGACTTGCGGCGTAGCGGCAGGCTCCGTCGGTGCAGGCTGCACGCCATCCGTGGTCTGCGGAAGAGATTCGATCGGCTGCGGCATCATCGTCGTCTCCGGCAGATCATGAGGAATTGCTGCATTCGCCGGTTCCGCTGGCTCGCTTTTACCGCTCGTGAAATCCATATAGGCGAACCATGCCGCCAGCATCAGGATAACGATCGCGACGGCAGCCAGATAAATCGACCATCCTTTGCGTTCACGGCCGACGATGAGGATATTTTCCGAATGCAGGCTGATCTGGCTCGGCGAAATTTCTGGGCCGTGTACGCGACAAGCCTCCAATAGCGGCTCGGCATCAATTTGCAGCAGCTTGGCGTAGTTACGCAGGAAGCCGCGCACGAAAGCAGGACCCGGCAAGGCATCAATGTCCCCGGACTCCAGTGCACGCACCTGGCGAGGCATCAAGCGCAGGCGGGACGCGACCTCATCTACGGACAGTCCGCTTTTTTCTCGCGCCTCGACCAACAGCCTGCCTACACCCTGCAAAGAAAGCGAGGAACTCTGGGTTGCCGTTTGCTCGGCTTGCTCAATGTGATCGGGTTGGTCAGTCATCTTGTGTGGTATCGCATTAGTCGTTTCCTGCTGAAATAGGCTTTTATTCCGCCAGCATGGCTTTGGTTTCGTCTGAATTCGGGTACTTCTTCCTCAACAGCAGACGATAGCTTGCCTCGGCATCCTTGCCGCCGAGGATTTGTTCGTTGCGGACACCGAGCCACAGCATTTCCGGCGTCGGGTCGATATTGTGCATTGCCTTCAGCAAATAAGTACGCGCCTGCAGATGCTCGCCCTTGTTGAAATACAGATTGGCGAGCTGATAGGAGGCTGCACGAGCATTCGGATCGATACGCAGGGCATTCAGGAAATACCCTTCAGCATTCTTGGTGTCCTTCTTCTTGAGCGCGCAGATACCTGCATTCAGGTACGCCGACTCCGGCGTGGTGTACAAGGGGTTGCTGATCGCAGTCATGAACTCCTTTATGGCTTCGTCCACACGATTACGCACGCACAAGAATGTGCCGTAATTATTATGCGTATCCGAGTTTTCCGGATCGAGCTGCAAGGCGCGCTTGAAATTGGCCTCGGCCTTGCCATCCTGCTTCAATGCCGCATGCACCAGCCCCAATCCGGTATAGGCTGAAGCATAGGAAGGATCAAGCTGGGTCGCCTTGGTAAATTCCTCCAACGCAATGGCCATCTGGCCTTGTGCATAATAGGCGGCAGCCAATTCTGTATGCAGTTTTGCACGATTCCGATTCTGTGAATCGTCGGCACTCCGTGTGCCTTGGGTAGCACAACCGGCAAGAGCTAAGACCATCAGGAAGGTAAATAGGTTTTTCATGCAGCCGCTTTCAGTGTGATCTTGCGCGTGCGTTTAGTTTTATCTTCGACCTTGCCGGCGAGCTGGCCGCAGGCGGCATCGATATCGTCACCGCGCGTCTTGCGGGTCGTCACGACATAGCCGGCCTGCATGAGTACGTCACGGAAGCGACGGATGCTGTCCGGCCGGGATGTCTCGTAGCCGCTATTCGGGAAGGGGTTGAACGGGATCAGGTTGAACTTGCAGGGCACGTTCCTGACCGTTTGCAGTAACTGCTTGGCGTGCTCGACCGAGTCATTCACGCCATCCAGCATCACATATTCGAAAGTCACGAAATCGCGCGGCGCTTTTTCGAGATAGCGCACGCAAGCGGCCATCAGTTCGGCCAGCGGGTATTTCTTATTGATCGGGACGATTTCATCACGCAGCGCATCGTTCGGCGCATGCAGCGACACAGCCAGCGCCACCGGACAGGCATCGCGCAGCTTATCCATGGCCGGCACCAGACCGGAGGTCGACACCGTAACACGGCGGCGGCTCAAGCCGTAAGCGGAATCATCCAGCATGATGTTGAGTGCAGTCACGACGTTGTCGAAGTTCGCCAGCGGCTCGCCCATGCCCATCATCACCACGTTACTGATGATGCGCTCACCCGGCGGCAACATGTCGTACCCGTCGGATTGGCGCAAGGATTTATTGGCAAGCCACAGTTGGCCGATAATTTCGGAAACCTTGAGATTGCGGTTGAAACCTTGCCGGCCGGTGGAGCAGAAGGTGCATTCCAGCGCGCAGCCGACTTGAGATGACACACACAGCGTCCCGCGGTCGTCCTCGGGGATGAAAACGGTTTCCACACCGTTATTGGGGCCGACATCGACCAGCCATTTGCGCGTACCGTCATCGGAAACCTGTTCCACCTTGACTTCAGGCGGGCGAATCTCGGCCACTGTCGCGAGTTTCTCGCGCAGCGGCCGGGCAATGTCCGTCATCTGCTCAAAATCGGTCACGCCGAAATGATGCATCCAGCGCATCAACTGCTTGGCGCGGAAAGGCTTTTCCCCGAGTTCAACAAAGAACGCGGCGAGTCTCGGCTGATCGTAATCGAGCAGATTGACGAGTGACATTAGCGGGAATACACCTGCGAAGCCGGGAAGAAGTAAGCGATTTCGATCGCTGCATTTTCAGCGGAATCGGAACCGTGCACGGCGTTGGCATCAATGCTTTCAGCAAAGTCAGCGCGAATGGTGCCGGCTTCAGCCTTCTTCGGATCGGTCGCGCCCATCAGGTCGCGGTGAGCCAGCACGGCGTTTTCGCCTTCCAGCACCTGGATCACCACCGGGCCGGAAACCATGAACTTCACCAGGTCGGCGAAGAAAGGACGCTCACGGTGAACGGCGTAGAAACCTTCAGCTTCCGCCTGGGACAGATGCGTCATGCGGGAAGCGACGATCTTCAGGCCAGCGCCTTCGAAACGCGAGTAGATCTTGCCGATCACGTTCTTGGCAACTGCGTCGGGTTTGATGATGGAAAGGGTGCGTTCAACAGCCATTTTGACTCCAAAAGTTAAGTTTATGAAAAGCCCGATAAAATACCATTTTAGCGGCCTAAAATAAACCCTTTTCAGCCAGCGTTTCTCTGCCTTCTGGCCTCATACAGACAGATCCCACTCGCAACGGAAACGTTCAAACTCTCCACCGTGCCGAACATCGGGATACGTACCAACTGGTCACAGGTCTCCGCTGTCAGGCGGCGCAAACCAGTACCTTCAGCTCCCAGAATCATGGCCATGGCGGCGGGGAATTTCGCAGTAAACAGATCATCCTCAGCTTCAGCAACTGCACCTACCAGCCAGACACCAGCATCCTTCAGCTCGCGCAAGGTACGTGCGAGGTTAGTCACTGCAATGAACGGAACAGTTTCCGCTGCACCGCAGGCAACCTTGCGCACAGTGGCATTAAGGCCAGCCGCGCGATCCTTGGGCGCAATCACGGCATGCACGCCCATCGCATCAGCGACGCGCAGGCAGGCACCCAGGTTGTGCGGGTCTTCCACGCCGTCCAGCACCAGGAAAAACGGCGGTTCGGCGAGATCGGATTCAAGGATGTCGTGGATATCCTGGTATGGCAACGGCGTATCCGCCACCCGCGCCAGTACGCCCTGATGGCGGCCATTCGCGGCCAGTCCGTCAATGCGCTCCTTTTCCATTTGCATCACTCGGACGCCCTTCTCCTCCGCCAACTGCAGAAGATCCTGCATGCGTGCATCCTTGCGCGTCTTGTCCACGCACACTTCCTGCACGCTGGCGGGATTCTGGCGTATGCGGCTCAATACCGCGTGAAAGCCGAATACGATACGGGTGATGCTCATTTCTTTTGAGTGCCTTTCCTGCTACGGGTGGATTTGGATTTGCTTTTGCCGCGCGTACTGCTCGGCTCGCCCGTCCTGCCTTTGGACGATGTAGGCAGCGCGATCTTGGGACGTGCTCCGCCGGGTTTGGCAGCCGGCTTTGCCTTTGATTTCGCAGCCGGTTTAATACCCGGCTTTGCAACGGGCTTCGCGGCCGGCATTTTGGCGGGTTTCTGCGTTGGCGTCGATACCGGCATTGCAGGCAGCTGATCCAGCACAAAATCGATCTTGCTGGTTTCCATGTCGACCCGAGCCACTTTAACGCGCAGACGGTCACCCAAACGGTAGCGCACGCCGGTGCGTTCACCCGCCATCTCGTGCCGCATTGCGTCGAAGTTGAAATAGTCGTTGCCGAGTTCGGTGACGTGCAGCAAGCCTTCGACATACACTTCGTCCAGCGCCACAAACAAGCCGAAGCTGGTCACGCCCGCCACGGTGCCGTTGAAGGTCTCGCCCACCTTGTCCTGCATGTAGAAGCACTTGAGCCAGGTTTCCACGTCGCGCGTGGCATCGTCGGCACGTCGCTCGGTCAGCGAGCAATGCATGCCCAGAGCATGCCAGTCACCCGCCTTGTATTTCCTGTCCTCGAGCACCGCATTGATCGCGCGATGGATCAGCAAGTCGGGATAGCGGCGAATTGGCGAAGTGAAGTGAGTGTAATGCTCGTAAGCCAGACCGAAGTGCCCGACATTGTCCGGACTGTAGACGGCCTGTTGCATCGAGCGCAACAGCACGGTCTGCAATAACTGCTCGTCGGGACGTCCCTTGATGTGTTCGAGCAACTTGCCGTAGTCCTTGGCATGCGGCGTATCGCCACCACCCAATGCAAAACCGAATTCGGCCATGAAACCACGCACTTTTTCCAGTTTTTCCGGTGTTGGGCCTTCGTGGATACGATAAAGCGCAGGGTGGCCGTGTTCCTTCAGGAAATCCGATGCGCAAACGTTGGCCGCCAGCATGCATTCCTCGATCAACCGGTGCGCATCATTGCGCACCACGGGCACGATACGATCGATCTTGCCCTGGTCGTTGAACATCATCAGCGTTTCGGTGGTTTCGAACTCGATGGCGCCACGCACGGCACGCGCCGCTGCCAGCGTCTTGTAGAGCGCGTACAGGTTTTGTACGTGCGGCATCAGCCAGGCATATTCTTTCGCCGTCTCGCCTTCCGGATTGAGGATCATCTCGGAAACCTTGGTGTAGGTCATCCGCGCCTTGGAACGCATCACCGATGGATAGAACTTGTAGCGCTTGATCTTGCCTTTGCCGTCAATTTGCATGTCGCACACCATGCACATCCTCTCGACGTCGGGGTTGAGCGAACACAAGCCGTTGGACAATGCTTCCGGCAGCATCGGGATCACACGCCGGGGGAAATAGACCGAGTTGCCGCGGTCATAGGCGTCCTTGTCCAGCGCATCGCCGGGCTGAACGTAATAGCTGACGTCAGCGATGGCCACTACCAGTCGCCAGCCCTTACCCTGCGGCTCGCAGAACACGGCATCGTCAAAGTCGCGCGCAGTTTCACCGTCGATGGTGACCAGCGGCAACTCGCGCAAATCAATGCGCCCTGCCCAGTCGGATTTGCGTACCTTCTTGGGATAAGCTTCGGCCTGCTTCACCGCTTCGGGGTTGAACAAATAAGGCAGTTGATGCTTGCGCAGCGCGATTTCGATTTCCATGCCTGGATCGGCATAGTTGCCCAGAATTTCCACGACCTTGCCGATCGGCTTGGCATAGGCGGAAGGCTGTTCGATCAGTTCGACCATCACCACCTGCCCGGCCTTGGCTTTCAAATCCTGGCCCGGCGGAATCAGAATGTCCTGCGTGATGCGCCTATCCTCAGCCGCCACCAGCACGACTCCGCTTTCCACAATCAGCCTACCGACCAGACGCTGGGTCTTGCGTTCCAGCACTTCGACAATCTTGCCCTCGGGACGCCCGCGCCTATCGAGGCCGGACTGGCGTACCAGCACGCGGTCGCCGTGCATGACTTGCGCCATTTCCTTGGGCGACAGGAAAAGATCGTCACCGCCGGCGTCAGGAATCAGGAAGCCGAAGCCGTCCTGATGCCCATGCACCTTGCCGGCAATCAGGTTGACCTTCTCCGCGATGCACAGTGCATCCTTGCGATTGCGGAAAATCTGGCCGTCGCGCTCCATCGCGCCGAGACGGCGATTGAATATGTCGCGCTCGCTCTTCCGGATATCCAGTAATTTATACAAACGCTCGATGGAGACCGGCGCCCCCTCATCTTCCATGATTTGTAAGATAAATTCCCTACTGGGGAGCGGATTCTCATAATTGGCGGCCTCGCGGCCGGCATGCGGGTCTTTTGTTCGTTGTTTTTTGTTCGTTGACAAGTTCGAATTTTCCTCTAAAATGGCGGTCTTTTCGTTGCCCAGATGGCGAAATTGGTAGACGCGCTAGGTTCAGGTCCTAGTGGTGGAAACACTGTGGAGGTTCGAGTCCTCTTCTGGGCACCAGACAGAATTTCCTGAAGCCGCATCATGCAAAAGCAGATGCGGTTTTTTGTTTTCTGCGCTTGCAAGCGCAGAGTTCAAAGGCATGCGGACATTTTACCCTACTCGCTGTCACGCACTCGTTGCTATTTGCAATGTCTTGAGACAACTGCCCGCACGATTCCGTTTAATTCCAGCCCAAAAAACCTTTTCGGCCTAATGTCGGCATATTCCTACAGAAACTCGCGTGTCCTCCTATAAGCAATTTCCATGGTAGCCCGATTCCGTCCAATCACCCACATGGCCACAATGAATAAGCTTGTGCTCCCGGGAGTCACAATATGGACTGGGAAGGGATAATCGCATTCAGCGTCAACCCCTTGGAAATCGTATTGCGCGGAACGCTGATGTATTGGTTCCTGTTCGTCATATTTCGTTTCATACTGAGGCGCGATATTGGTAATGTCGGCATCAGCGATTTCCTGTTCGTGGTAATCGTGGCCGATGCATCGCAGAGCGCGATGAGCGGAGACTCAAAAACAGTTGCAGATGGCTTCCTGCTGGTAGCAACGCTGGTCTTCTGGAATTTTTTCTTCGATTACGTCAGCTATAAATCCGCCTTCATTCGCCGCATTACCGAGCCGCCATCGGTAATGCTCGTCCATGAGGGCAAGCTACTACTCCGCAATATGCGGCGCGAATACATTACAAGAACCGAGGTGCAAGCCAAAATGCGCGAACAGGGAATTGAGGATCTGAACAAAATCAAGGAAATGCGACTGGAATCGGACGGCACGATCAGCGTCATCCGCAGCGAGTAACGCGCACCCATCATGGCACAACCCGACAGTTATGGTGCGCAGGACTTGTTGCGACATGCGGATACGGCATTCTTCGCCATCCAGCTTTATGACGTGCAACTGCTGCTCGTCGCCACAGTCATTCTGGTGGCAGTCATTGTCCCTCGGCTGACGACCAATCGTTTTCTTAGTGCTCCCATGGTCTTCATGCTGTTGGGCATAGCCGTTTTTGCCTTGCCGGTGGACATCGACCTGCCCAATCTTGAGGAAGCTCGCTGGCCGGAACGTCTTACCGAATTGGGCGTACTGATCGCATTGACGGCGGCCGGACTCAAGATCAATCAACCTTTCGCCTGGAAATCCTGGCAACTCAGCTGGCGCTTGCTGGCCTTTACAATGCCACTCACCATCGCCGCCACAGCGCTGCTGGGCTGGTGGGCGCTCGGCATGGTGCCGGCCACCGCACTTCTGTTCGGCGCCGTCATTGCCCCAACCGACCCGGTATTAGCTTCCGAAGTGCAGACCACGGATCCCAGCTCGCCCGATTACTCCCGCTCCCGCGTTGCGCTGACCACGGAGGCCGGCCTGAACGACGGCCTGGCTTTTCCGTTCACCAATCTCGCCATCGCCGTTGCTCTTGCAGGCACGGATCCCGCCAACTGGTTAGCCGGCTGGCTGGCGATGGACGTGGTGTATCGCATCGTCGTCGGTGCCTTGGTAGGCACAGTGACTGGATGGCTCCTGGCAAAGGTGCTGTTCAGCCTCGCGTCTTCGGACTTTTTTACTACCGGCAGCATCGCACTCAGCCTCACGCTGATGCCCTACGCATTGGCGGAGCTCGCTGCCGGTTACGGCTTTATCAGCGTCTTCGTTGCAGCTTGCACGTTCCGCCAGCAGGAATCGCGACACCACTACCAGCAGATCCTGCATGATTTTTCTGAAGAAATGGAACGCATCCTGGTTGCGGTATTGATGTTCCTGATCGGCGCCTATATCGCGAGCGGAGTGCTGGCCCCTTTAACCTGGGAAAGCGTCGCAGTAGCCTTGGCAGTGATTATTCTGGTGCGGCCGCTAGCAGGCATGATCTCTTTCGCAGGACATCCGCTGCCGCGATGGGATAAATGGGTTCTCTCTTTTTACGGCATCCGCGGCATCGGCTCTCTTTACTATCTTGCCTATGCGATGCATCAGGCAGACTTCCCTCATGCAAAGGAGTTATGGGCTGTCGTCATTCTCATTCTCGTAATTTCCGTCATCGTGCACGGCTTGTCCGCAAAACCGGCAATGGAAACGCTGGATCGACGTACGCAGCGAAAAAATGCAACTAAACGCACCTGATGCTTATCCAAAAGGTTGTGGACGAGCTTCCTGAATTCCTACACGGAAATCAGCTTTTGATCGATTAACTCGAAATGGCGATATGGCGATGCTTCAGTCAATCAACACTAACGAGAATAATCCCATGACCGACTCCCTTCCTCCGAGCCAGAAAGACCGCGTGCTGGTTTATGCCGTTCACCCCGACGACGAGACTCTTGGTGCTGGCGGATTGATACAGAAAGCATTGCGCGCAGGCTCCGACGTGCGCGTCGTAATCGTCACCGATGGCGACAACAACCCTTGGCCCCAGCGCTATGTCGAGCGGCGCTGGCACCTGTCGGCCGACCATAAGGAACGTTGGGGAGAGCGCCGTCGTGAGGAAGCACTGACGGCGTTGGCGATATTGGGCGTGGAGCTGGATCAGGTATTTTTCCTCGGGCTTCCCGACCAGGGGCTCACCGCCCTGCTCAAGCTCGGCAGCGATAAAATTGTGCAGCGCATCGCAGACGAAATCTCTGAATGGCAACCCAGTTGCATCGTTGCTCCGGCACTGCAGGATCAGCATCCCGATCACAATGCATTTGGCCTGATGGTTGAGCTGGCGCTGGCCCGGCTTGATGCCGAACAAGTGCGACCAAGCGTGCTCCATTACCTGATCCACGGCCGGACGATATACGCACCTGCCTGCAGCATCGAACTGAGCGACAACGAACTGGAACGCAAGCGGCAGGCGACCTTGTGCCACTCAACCCAAATGACCTTATCCCGGCGGCGCTTCATGCGTTATGCAACGCGTCGCGAGAATTACCTGAACTCTCCTGCACTTGCCCCTTATCAACTGGAACATCCGATCAGGGTCGTTTCCATTGCGCCACCGCTGCTGACCTTGCATGTGCATGCATCACCGTGGCTACGGCGCATGGGAAAACCGTCAATCTCCATCGTGACGGACCATGCCGTTTTCCATATCGATCTCGACGCCCGCGGGCTCGTCAATATTCACGATAGCGCCACCGATGCAGTCGCCGGTCAGGCTTATCTCGTCACCGACGAGGACATGCTCGAGCTTTCGATGCCAATGTCGCTGTTTGAAAGTGTTGATCGCATATTCTTCAAACTCGAACGTCGCTGGGCGTTCTTTGATCCTGCCGGATGGCGTGGCGCGACAATCACAACGAACAAGGCCCATGCGAGCGTCATCGGCCTCATGCCATGCTATGACGTTGAGGATTTTTGCGAGCAGGTCATCCTGAACACGATCCAGCACGTCGACCACCTGATCGTCGTCGACGACGGCTCCTCCGACAATACAACGCAAATAACGCGTCGCCTTGCCGTTCAATTGTCCGGACAAATCAGCCTGATACACTTCGACCGGAATCAGGGCAAAGGCGTTGGCCTGATAGCCGGCTTCCTCCATGCGCTCAATCATTTCGATTTCGATATGCTGGTGACGTTGGATGCGGACGGCCAGCATTTGCCGGCGCGTATTCCGCAACTTGTCGAAAAAATCCGCGAAGGCGCTGAGATGGTCATCGGCGAGCGCCAGTTAGCCGAAATGCCGGGACGAAGCCGAGTCGGCAATACACTGGCGACCACTGCAATCCATTGGCTGCATCCGCATGCACCGGCCGACACCCAATCCGGCATGCGGGTCTTCAACCGCGAACTCGTCGAGGAAATCGCACGCCGGATCTCGGGCAGCCGTTACGAAACCGAATTCCAGATTCTGCTGCTCGCACTATCCAAGGGACGCCGCATCGCTTCGGTACCGATTCCGACCATCTACATCGACAACAATCGCTCTTCCAAATTTCGGCCGGTGCTCGATACCCTGCGCATTGCGCGCTCGATGATCAACTGGCATTGATTCTGGAAGCGGCCGGGCTGGACCATGCGCTCGAACGGTCAGCGTTTGGATGACTAATCCTTGTATTCGGTGTATTTCGCGTTGCTGCCGCGCACCTTATCGGCGGGATACTTCTTGGCATTCAGGGTGATCTTGGCGTTCGCCGCATCGATGAGATCGATGCCCAGCACGTCCGCCATGCGCAGCAGGTAAACGAAGGTATCCGCAATCTCGTGCGCCACCTGCTCGCGCTTTTCCGGCGGAATATCCTTGCTCTGCTCTTCGGTCAGCCACTGGAAATGCTCTACCAGTTCCGCCGCTTCCACGATCATCGCCATCGCGAGGTTCTTGGGCGAGTGGAACTGTTCCCAGTCCCGCTCGCGCACGAACTCGCGCAGACGATCACGCAACTGATCCAGCCGATCAGGCATGAGCGGGTTTTTCCTT
>DATHWE010000074.1:0-27477 GCA_035460905.1 Methylophilaceae bacterium
TGAATAACGCATCGATCTCGGCACTATCCGAGGGATAGAGCGCAATGCCGATGCTGGCGGAAACAAATAACTCCTTCCCTGAAATCTGGAAAGGCTGCTGGAAAGCCTCGATAATTTTCTGGGCAACGAGTGCCAGGTCGCCGCTATCCCGTACCTGCGGCAACAGGATGGCGAACTCATCGCCGCCCAGTCGGGCGACGGTATCGTAAATGCGTACGCATTCCAGGAGACGCCCCGCCGCTTCGCGCAACAACGCATCCCCTACGCCATGTCCCAGCGTGTCGTTCACTTCCTTGAAACGGTCCAGATCCAGCAGCATCAAACCAAACAGGTAGCCATGCCAGGAAGCATCGGCAATCGTCTGCTTGATGCGATCAGACAGCAAGGAGCGATTGGGCAGGTCGGTCAGGGTGTCATAGAAGGCCAGATGATGGATGCTTTGGCGATATTCGTCGATTTCTGTAATGTCTCGGCCGACGGCCAGCACGCTCACAATCTTTCCGTCGATGCCGAATTCCGGCGTCAGGCGAATGTAACTGACGACTTGCTTACCCTCCCCGGATTTCCATGCCAGTTCGAAGTCCTCCGATTGGCCGTTCGCAAGAACCTGACGAATGCGCTCTTCGTAGGCAAGCGCAGACTCGCCGCCCGGAAACTCCGAAGGTGTCTTGTTCAGCGCGTCGTCCAGTCGCCCGCCAAGATCGCAAAGCATTTTCGGATTGGCATAGATTCTCCGGCATTGCGTATCGTATCGCGCGATGGTGTCCGGGGTATTTTCCACAAGCGAACGCAATTCCTGCTCCTGCAAATGCAAGGCCTTCTCGGCACGCTTGGCTTCGGAAACGTCCCGGGTAATCGACAATACGCTGACCAGATTGCCTTCGCGGTCGTACTCTGGAACAGCACGCATCGAGTGGCATATATATGTCCCGTCAGCGTCATACCAATCGATCTCGATCTCGGCCCGCTCGCCCGTATCCATGACATGTTTCAAGCGGTTCTCGAACTCCTCCGGCGATATGCGCTGAGCACCCCAGAGTTCGGTTGGCCGTTTTCCAAGCACGGCGTTGGGGGGCAGTCCGTACATATGCTGGTAGGCATCGCTCACATAAATGCGGCGGCAATCCCTGTCGTAGCGGATGAAAAGATCGGGGGAGTCTTCCACCAGCGTGCGGTACTTGCGTTCGCTTTCCCACAGTTTTTCCGCAGCTCGCTTGCGCTCGATGGCGATGGCAGCCAGGTGGCTCGCCTGGCGGACGAGCTCCGTGTCCGAGTCCGACGGCCGCCCCGGTCGGCGGAGATAGATGCCGAAGGTGCCCAGGATATGGCCCGAAGCGTCCAGGATGGGCTCCGACCAGCATGCCAACAGGCCCGCTTCCAACGCCAGATGCTTGTAAGGCGCCCAATAAGGATGGGTGCGTATATCTTCCGCTAGCACGGTTTCGCGACGCCATGCGGCGGTACCGCAAGAGCCAACAGCGTCGCCGATTTCGATGCCATCGATGGCCTCAAGATATTCGGCGGGCAGGTGGGGGGCGTTGGCGGAGCGCAAATGCTTTCCATCATCATCGATCAACATGATGCTGGCCAGGAAATCCGGGCGCGCTTTCTCGACGTAACTGACCACCAGCTCGAGCACATCCGCCAAATCGGCACCATGCGCCAGCGATTCAAATATTTTCAGCTGGATTTCTTCCTGCCGCTCGTGTCGCATGATGTCGCTGACATCGCGGGCTATCGTCAGCACGCCGATCACTTTTCCGTCCGGGTCGTGTTCCGCCACCATCTGGACAGCGTTACTGATCAAATAGCCATCCGGCCCCGGGAACTCCAGGAGAATCTGGTCGCCAGTACCGTACTGCATGACACGCTGCAGTTTGGCCAGGTACTCGCCGGGGGTCACGTTGGTCGGTCGCCACACCTCGTCGGGCCGGGTATTCAGGACGTCTTCCACCGCAACACCCAGGCTCTCGCAGTATGCCGGATTGACGTACACGCGCCGGAAATCGAGGTCGTAACGTACGACGATGTCCGGCAAATTCTCGGTCAGCGTACGGAATTGCTTTTCGCTGGCGGCAAGCGCGGAGGTACGCGCGACGACCTGTAGCTCGAGCCCCTCGCGGTATTGCTGCAATTGTGCATGCTGCGCTTCGAGCTGCTTTTGCATGGTATGCAGCCTCAAATGCGTATTGACCCGGGCGATCACCTCATCGATATTCAGAGGCTTGGTGACATAGTCCACACCTCCGGCCTTGAAACCGCTCAGCTTGTCCTCGGTTTCAGTCAGGGAAGTCATGAAAATCACCGGGATAGCGCAAGTTTCGGCATGGGACTTGAGACGGCGGCAGACTTCGAAACCGTCCAGTTCCGGCATCATGACATCCAGCAGGATAAGATCGGGTTTGACGAACAAGGCCCGCTGCAATCCCTCCTCGCCATCCTGCGCCACGACCACGCGAAACCCGTGGTGTTCGAGGCTGTCCACGATAACTGCCACGTTGGCGGGCGTATCGTCGACGATCAAAATGGTAGGAGAGGTGGCAGAAATCGGGATGGCTGTCATGGCCCAGCCTCTTGATCCAGATAACTTTCAACGAAATTGAGAATCGCCTTGGACTGGTAGCCCTTGGCCAAGGTGCGCAACTGCTCGGCGAAAGGCAGGTAACGTTCGCCCATGTCCGCCAGGCGCCCAGCCATCAGCACAATGTCACGCATGTTTCCCTGGAGCGCCAGCCGATGCAAGGCCTGCATCTCAGACTCAGGAGGTGCAATGATGGGCTGCTCCACTTTCGACTCTGCTAATGCTTGCGACTCATAGGTCCAGTTGAGCTTAAGTACATGGGCGATGTTCGCAAGTAGTCTGTCGAGCTCGATCGGTTTCGGTAAAAAAACATTCATGCCTGCCGTCAAACTCGTTTCCTCATCCTTGCCGGACGCACTGGCCGAAACAGCGATAATAGGTATTTCCGCAAAGCCCGGCAATTGCCTTATTGCGCGTGTGGCTTCCAGCCCGTCCATTTCCGGCATTACGAGATCCATCAGGATCAGGTCGGGCAGATGAAGCTTTGCCATTTCCACCGCATCGCGGCCGGTAACGGCCTGCAGCATCTCGAATCCCAAGGGTTCCAGCATATCGATCAAAACGGCCCGATTCTCGGCGACATCGTCCGCCACCAGCACACGCCTGCGCGGTCCGGCATATCCGGTCACGCGCCCCTCTATCTGGGGGCCTGCCTGCCACGCCTCGGCCACCCGGGCCTCGATTTCGAAGCGGAAAACACTGCCGCGCCCAAGTTCGCTTTCGACCTTGATATCGCCGCCCATCAAACGTACCAGCTGGCGACTGATCGACAATCCCAAGCCGGTTCCGGCCGCTCGTCGATGCGCATCCCCAACCTGTTCGAACGGCTGGAAGATTCTCTCGATATATTCCGGGGCAATGCCGACACCGGTATCGCTGATCTCGAAATGCAAATGGTCCGGTACGGGCATGCTGACGCGCAATCGCACCTCACCCTTATCGGTAAACTTGACAGCATTCGCCAGCAGATTCAGTAAGACCTGACGCAATCGCTTCTCGTCTCCTCGTATCCAGCCTGGCAAATCCGGGGCAATGTCCACGATGAATTTCAGGCGCTTCTGCTCTGCCTTGATGCCAATGATATTGACTATCGTACGGAGGAACCTGTCTAGCGCCATGTCGCCGGGATTCAACTCCATTCTTCCTGCATCGATCTTGGCAAATTCCAGGATATCGTTGATAAGCATCAGCAGGTGCTCGCCGCTTTGCTGGATTACGTTGAGCCCTTCGATCTGCCGTTCGTCAAGCGTCTCGTTCCTTCTCATGATCTGGGCATATCCCAGAATGCCGTTCAATGGCGTGCGTAACTCGTGACTCATCTGCGCAAGAAACTGGCTGCGCATGCTGGCCAGTCGTTCCGCTTCAGCAAGAGCCGCCTCGCGCGCCTGTGTCACGGCCTTACTCTCGGTGATATCGCGCGCAACCCCGACCGTTCCCAGCAAGGTGCCATCCTCGTCCATCACGGGCGCCTTGTAGGTTTCAATCCAGATATTTCCCTTTTCGCCCGAAATTTGCTCTTCCACGACCTTTTCCTGCCGTGTTGCCATGATCTCCGCATCGTCGGCGCGATAGGCCTCGGCCATTTCCCGAGGGAAGAAATCGAGGTCGGTCTTGCCGATGAGCGCATCTGCTGGATGGCCGGCCACATCAGCAACCGCTCTGTTGACAGTCAGGAAACGACTTTCCGTATCCTTCAGCCATGCCATGACCGGCAGCATATCGATCAGGGTGCGCAAATAGCGTGTTTGCTGACGCAGCTCGGATGTGCGCGCCTGCACCCGCTGTTCCAGCCCGACGTTAAGGGCATGGATTTCTTCCTGGGAGTGCTGGAGCCGGGTGTTGACCTGTCGAAGCAGCCCATGAGAGCGCCGTAAGCGGAACAAAAAAAGCGCCGTGCCGGCCAGCATCAGGATGCTGCCCCCCAGCACTGTCCACAGCCAGCGTTGCTGGAGGCCATGCTGCCGCAACTCCGCCGCCTGTCTTTCATTGCGCTGAGTCAGCTCTTCGATTTCGCGCTGCCTGGCTGAGGTTTCATAGCGCCGGGCGATCTGTATCATGCGTTCGCTGGATTTCTCGCGATCGGCCTTGGCTCGCATCTCCGCAGCTTCCGCAAAAAAATCATAAGCACGCCGATAATCGGCTTTCGTTGCGTAGAACACAGCCAGCCGCTGCGCACTTTCACTCAGGTAAAGCGAAACGCCGATTTCCTTGGCCAGTCCATAGGCATGCTCAATGTCGTCCTGTGCAGCCGCAAGATTGCCCCGTGCGCGATAATTATCGCCACGGGCGTTCAGGACGTACCAAAGGCCGATTTTTTGCGGATACTGGCGATAAATGCGGACCGCCTCGTCAAGCAGCGGAGTGCTTTCTGCATGGCGCCCCTGCGCGTCCAACAGTTGCGCGAGGGTAAACAGACCTTGACCTATACCTGTAGGTGTCCCGACATCCCGGAATAATCGGATCGATTCACGAGCAAAAGACACCCCGCCAGCCACGTCTCCGAGACTTGCGGTCACTTCACCCAAATTGGAAAGCGCGTAGCCTTCCAGTATCCCGGAGTTGGCAAGTTGCGCGTGCCTGCGCATCTGGACGAAATGGTCGCGCGCCTCCTGTTTATGCGAGCTCTGATTAAACGAAAGCGCCAGGCACTGATGGGCATAGGCAAGCGCCAGAGGATTACCGGAACGCTTGGCGACCTCCATCGCCTGAAGGCACAAGGTAACGGAGTCGTCGAACTGGCCGATGCGGCGATACATCATGGCGGTACGCAACATCGCCTCACCCTGGAGATCCGGCCGGTTCACGCCCTCCAGCACGGTCATGCTGCCGGTCGCTGCGTCGACCAGGTCATCGATTCTGGCCCGGTTGACCGCATTGGTTGCGAGATTCAGATAAGCTTCGCCCTGCCCGACCTTATCCGCGTGCTGTTTTGCCAGCGCCAGCGCTTGCCGGGCATGCGCGTCCCCCAGCTCGGACAGCGCGAGGTTAATTTCGACACGGGAAAGAATATTGAGAGCCCACACCCTATCCGCCGGGCTGGCATCTTCCGGAAGCCGCGCCTGCAAGCGCTGCGCTTCCCGATATGCACGCCGAACATCGTTTTCTGCCAGCACCCGCGTAGCAGCAGCCTCTTTGCGCCAATTCTCCAGTCCGCTTGCGGCGTGCGCCGCGCCGGGCAAATCCACAGCTATCAACGCCATCCAGAGCGCGACAGTTACGATTCCCATCGTTCCCCGCCGAAACGGGTGAGGTTCGATCATTACGCCTTCCCCTCTGACGTCTGTTTGAAAGCACCCGTTGATGCAAGCATGTCGGGCATCAAAAACGAATGGTTACGATAGCACTGACCTGAGTATCGTTGTCCCAGGTAGTCTGGGGTCTCGTCTCCTCACCATAATACGAAGTACGCTCGGTTCCAAGCAAGTTTGTCCCTTCGATGGCCAGGGAAATATTGTTTGTGAAGCGATAGCTTACTGAAGCATCGAGCCAGCCGTAAGATTTGATATAGACCGGAATCCCGCCTGACAGTGAAGTCATGTATTTGTCGCGCCAGTTATAGGCAATCCGCGCCGAAACCGGACCTTTTTCGTACATGCCGATAAGGTTGTAACTGTTCTGCGAAAGCCCGGCCAACGGCAGATTGCTGTCTTCGACATCACTATCGACGTAAGTGTAATTCGCCTGCAAGCCAAGGCCGCTCAACCAGCCGGGCAAAAAATCGTAAAACTGCTGATAACCGAGCTCGACGCCATTGATTCTCGACGCGCCAGTATTGTAGGGACGAGTCACTTGATAGACGATGCCGTCATGGGTTTCCGGATTGGTGACATCCGAAATGAAGCCATCGACATTTTTCCTGAAACCGGTGAGATATACCGAGGTGGTCTTATTGATGTATTTTTCCAGCGCAAGATCATAGTTTTCCGCGCGCGTAGGTCGAAGGTCAGGATTACCAGCGCCCCCAGTAGGCGTCACCGGTGCCGAATTGAGCGTGAGCGAAGGCGACATCTTGTTGAAATCAGGGCGCGTCACGGTTTTTGAAACCGCACCGCGTAGATACAGCCCAGGATTCAACTCGTAACGCAGATTCATGCTAGGCAGGGTATCGACGTAAGCCCGCTCGGAATCGATCGACTGGGCATCCGCATTGCTGGAACCCTGGAAACCGTGCTGGGACTCCGTTGTGCGTACCACGCGCACGCCGATATTACCGTCCAGCGGAATACCTGCGATCTTGAGTTTGGCCATTACATACGAGGATTGGGTCATCTCCTCAAATTCCCAGGTACCCAGCGGGTTGCTGATCGGATTCGTTAACGAAAGCTGCCCAGCTGCATTGTCGGCCTTGCGTTCGGCATAGCGCACTCCTGCGGATAATGCATCGAGGAGTTTGCCTGACAGCTGATACTCACCTTCGAATTGCAGTGCCGTCAATTCCCCCGCAAATGGAACGAACGCATGGAGCGGCGTTGCCGTCGTGAAGTTCGGATTCTCTGTAGCAAAGCTGGCTGTAGCTGGAGAGTTCGACACATCATGAGTAAAGCCGGTAGCCGTGGCGCCACTCAGAAAAACTGAGGAGTATGTAAGGCTGCTATAGCTCCGGGTATGACTCAGGTCGGCCTTCAGGGTCAAGGCATCGCCCACCCAATTACCGCCCACCGCGATTTGCGTATTGCGGTCCAGGGAGTCGCGAGAAGCGTTAGGGATTGCCGCGACGCCAGCCCCGGCCCATGTCACTTTCGCCGCATCGTTGGTCCCGGGAAACAATACGATATTGCTTGCCGCGCCGCTATTCGTCACAAAAATCTGCCCGGCGTCTTCTATCGTCTTGAACTGCGCGTGGTGTGCCTCCGCATAGAACTCCGCCCTGTCCGTTGGCCGCCATTGCAAAATGATGCTGGCACCGAGGCGCTCGCGCTCGCCTACATTGGTGGTCTGTGTCCACGAACTGGGCAGGGATAGTCCGCCAACCGTTGTAGTGCCGGAGTCGGTGTACTCCTCGCGGTAAGAGCGTTTCTGGTATCCCACATTGAGCAGTGCACCCAGCTCACCGATGCCACTTTCCCAGCGATCACTCGCCAGCAACGAGAATTGCGGCTTGGTTTCATCGGCAAGATTGCCGTGTATCAGTCCAGTCCTGACCACCACCTCGCGCCCGGGAAAGTCGAACGGGCGTCGCGTGCGCAAATCGACCATACCGCCCACCCCTCCTTCAATATGATCTGCAGATGAGGTTTTATACACGCTGATAGCCGAGACCATTTCGGCTGGGATATCGGCAAAATTAAAGGTGCGCCCGCGCCCGGCGGTAAACACTTCGCGCCCATTGAACAAGGTTTCCACCATCGGCAAGCCGCGAATGGTAATGCCGGGACTGAGGCGTGCGTCATTGACTGAATAATTGCTCTGGTTCGCTGAGCCTTCACCACGATCCCGGGCCATCTGCACACCGGTAATGCGCTGCATGGCTTCGGCAAGACTATGATCGGGGAGTTTAATGATGTCTTCGGCAACCACCGAATCGACGATTTCGAGTTTTTCGCGCTTGATCGCCTGAGACGTGGCAAGGCTGGCGCGCTTGCCAACGACAACGATCTCTTCGGAGCTTTCTGGGAGATTGGCAGTAACAGCTTCGCGTCCTGCGTTTTCCATGATGTCTTCATCGGCATGCGCCGAATTGAAATACGAGCTTGCCATCATGGCCGCTGCAAACAGTTGCCAGGCAGGATTACCGCTTACCCACAAAGCCTTTGTCATAATAATGATCGGCTCTTAACTTGGTTTTGACGGAACAATCGGGCCAAAAATCATCAACCCCAGCCCAAACGGTTTCTTGGTTTTACCTATACCGATTTAGCACTCAAGCCAGCGTAAATTCTTGATTTTCAGTCGCTAAAATACCGCCATGAACATCCTGAGTATACCGCTGCAATTAATTGATGGGTATAACAAAAAAGCGCCTCGTAAGGCGCTTTTTTGCATTATTTATGGCGGAGAGGGCGGGATTCGAACCCGCGTTAGGCTATTAGCCTAAACACGCTTTCCAGGCGTGCGACTTAAACCACTCATCCACCTCTCCGGCGGGGAGCGGCATTATAACTTAACTTATTGGCATGACCAAGCCGGATTTCGCAGTAATGATTCGCCTCTATAAAAGCTGCAAATGCGGTAGAATATCCGTCGGCGGGCCTCCCCGCATTGCAAGGTAGCCAACCTGGTCAGGTCCGGAAGGAAGCAGCCACAACTATTGAAGCAAGTGCCGGGGGTTAGGCTCGCCCCCCATTTAATTTCTTATGCGGATGGGCTAAAGTTTGCGCTTTACCTAACCGGTCGAAAAATCCATGAGCTATCAGGTTCTGGCGCGCAAATGGCGCCCAAAGACATTCCAGGAGCTGGTCGGCCAGGAACACGTCGTTCGCGCATTATCCAACGCGCTGGAACAGCAACGTCTCCATCACGCCTATCTTTTCACCGGTACCCGCGGCGTCGGCAAGACCACGCTGGCACGCATACTCGCCAAGGCGCTCAACTGCGAAACCGGCATTACCGCCACGCCCTGCGGCGTATGTTCCGCCTGCACCGAGATCGATAAAGGTCGTTTCGTTGACCTGCTGGAAGTGGACGCCGCGTCCAACACCAAGGTCGACCAGATGCGTGACCTGCTGGAGAACGCACAGTACGCGCCGACCGTGGCACGCTTCAAAGTATTCATCATCGACGAAGTGCATATGCTGTCGACCTCGTCGTTCAATGCGATGCTGAAAACGCTGGAAGAGCCCCCGGCCCACGTCAAGTTCATCCTCGCCACCACCGATCCGCAGAAAATGCCGGTGACTGTGCTGTCGCGCTGCCTGCAGTTCAATCTGCGGCAAATGCCCGCTCTTGCCATCACCGACCATCTGCATGCGGTATTGCAAAAAGAAAGCATCTCTGCCGAAAACGTCGCATTGCAACTCATCGCGCGCGCTGCTTCAGGCAGCATGCGCGATGCACTATCGCTACTGGATCAGGCGATCGCCTACGGTTCCGGCGCCGTACACGAGGCGGAAGTTCGGGCCATGCTGGGAGCCATCGACCAAAGTTATCTGTTCACATTGCTGAAAGCCTTGGCCCACGGCGATGGAAAAGCGCTACTCGACGTCGCTCGCGGCATGGAAGAGCGCAGCCTGTCTTTCGATGCGGCACTGAGCGAACTGGCACTGCTTCTGCACCAGGTAGCACTTGCGCAATCGGTACCGGATGCAATCCCGGACGATCTTCCGGAACGTCAGCAGATTATGGAATTGAGTGCTCTGTTTAAGCCTGAGGATATCCAGCTTTATTACCAGATCGCACTTCTCGGGCGTCGCGATCTGGGACTGGCTCCGGATGAATATGCCGGGTTCAGCATGTGTTTGTTGCGCATGCTGGCATTTTCTCCGAATGACAAACAGGCGCCGAAACAGTCCTCTCCTCCATTGCCCGCACATGAAAAACCAACGCCAGCGCCGCAAGCTCCAACATCACCGGCGTCGGCAGATACAGCCCCGGTCGCCGCAGCTACACCGCGCGAGAATCTGGCTGAAAAGTTGCAGGTCATTCAACAAGCCGTGGCAGAAATCAGGTCGACAGAACCTTCCACCGTTGCGTTCGACGGTAACTGGCGTGGCCTCGTGGATAAACTCAAATTGAGCGGCATGGCCCGCATGTTGGCACAGAACTGTGCGCTCCTCGAATTCGAGGGTCATCAAATGCGCCTGTCTGTGCCGCCGGAGCATAAGCACCTGCTCGACAACACATACCAGGAAAAGCTGCGGGCAACCCTCAAGGAACATTTCGGCAAACAATTGCAGGTCAGCATCGAAATCAGCGGTAATGCAATCGACACGCCGGCACGGCAAATCAATCAGGAAAAAGCGGCTCGACAGGCGCAAGCCGAAGCCTCTATCAAAAGCGATCCATTCGTGCACGACCTGATGGAAAGCTTCGGTGCGACCATCATTCCGTCCACCATCAAACCTGTCCAGTAAAGGCTGGACTCGGATTCACCAAGGAGATATCACATGATCAAAGGCGGCTTGGGCAACCTGATGAAACAGGCCCAGCAAATGCAGGAAAACATGAAGCGTGCCCAGGAAGAGCTGGGCAATATCGAAGTCGAAGGCCAATCCGGTGCCGGCCTAGTCAAGGTCACGATGACCTGTCGCCACGACGTCAAGCGGGTGCAGATCGACGATAGCCTGATCGGCGACGACAAAGACATGCTGGAAGACCTGGTGGCCGCGGCCGTCAATGATGCCGTGCGCAAAGCCGAAGCTACTTCCCAGGAAAAAATGAGCGGCCTGATGGGCGGAATGCCTTTACCTCCCGGCATGAAGCTGCCGTTCTGACCACGAACCAGGGCTATATATTTGATTAGCCTTGTATCGAAATGAAAACCCCAACCTCCCTCGATCACCTCGTCGAAGCCTTGCGCTGCCTGCCCGGGGTCGGCCCGAAGTCGGCGCTGCGCATGGCTTATCACCTGCTGCAGCGCGACCGAAGGGGCGCCGATACGCTAGCTCAGGCCTTACAGGGCGCGCTGGAGCAGATCGGCCATTGCAGCTCGTGCAACAACTTCAGCGAACAACCGGTATGCGATCTGTGCGCCACCGGCACGCGCGATGCACGCCTGCTATGCGTCGTCGAAATGCCGACTGATCTGATGATGCTGGAACAAACGCATACCTACCGCGGCATGTATTTCGTGCTGATGGGCAGACTGTCCCCTCTTGATGGCATCGGCCCGCGCGAAATTCATCTGGACAGGCTCTTGAAACGCGCCCAGGACGGTGTCGTGGAAGAAGTGATATTGGCGACCAATTACACGGTCGAGGGCGAAGCCACTGCGCATTACGTCAGTGAGTTACTGAAGGCGCGCGGCATCAAGGTCAGCCGTATCGCACGCGGATTGCCGATGGGTGGCGAAATCGAGAATGTGGATAGCGGAACGCTGGCGCAAGCGATGATGGAGCGCCGCGCCGTCAAATAACGACAGGGTCCTGCAATCCCAGTCGCTGCAGCAACTCCTGCGGCGCATCGATCATGAATTCCGCATGCCAGGTTTCCGGCTGGTCGTGCTCATCCAGATAACCATACCTCGCGACCACTGTACGCATGCCGGCTGCATGGCCGGCAACGATATCGCGCTCGGCATCGCCGACATAAATGCAGGTTTCCGGAGGGCAAAGTGCCAGTTCGCAAGCCAGCAACAAGGTATCCGGATATGGCTTGGGCCGCTCGGCATCATCCCCGCTGACAATGCAGGCTGCGCGTGATTCCAATGCCAATGCTTGCATCAGCCTGCCGGTAAAGCGGCGCGGCTTATTCGTAACCACACCCCACTGCATGCCTGCGCTTTCCAGTACTTCCAGCACCTCCCCCATGCCATCGAACAATGCCGGTGCCCGGGTAAAAACTTCATCGTACAGGTCGAGATACTCGTCGCGCATGGCCGCAAATGCGGCATCCGCTGGTGTCAGATCAAAGCCGATGCCCAACAGCCCACGCGAACCGTGCGATGCAAAAGGACGTATCGTTTCCTGTGCCAATGGCGGCAGTCCATGCCGTTCACGCTGCATGTTCAAAGCCAGGCCGAGATCGGGCGCGGTATCGACCATCGTGCCGTCGAGGTCGAACAGTATCGTCTTGATATTCGTCATTTTGTAGCGTGCAGGATGTAATTGACCGAGACATCGCTATTGAGCCAATAGCGCTTGCTTAATGGGTTATAGCTCATCCCCGTCATGCCGGCCACATCCAGGCCAACTTGGCGGCACCACGCAGATAGCTCTGAGGGCTTGATGAACTTGCGGTAATCGTGCGTACCCTTGGGTAGCATGTTCAACACGTATTCCGCGCCTATCACTGCCAGAAGGTAGGATTTCGGGTTACGGTTAAGGGTCGAGAAAAATACCTGGCCGCCCGGCTTCACCAGCCTGGCGCAGGCTCCAACAATCGCTGAAGGGTCGGGTACATGCTCAAGCATTTCCATGCAGGTTACGACGTCGAAACTTTCCGGCTGTTCTTCAGCCAACTCCTCGACCGAAACCAATCGATAGTCGACAGCAGCGCCGCTTTCGAGCTTGTGAAGCTGCGCCACCTTGAGGGCCTTTTCGCCCAGGTCGATACCGGTCACTTGCGCACCGCGCCCGGCCATAGCCTCGGAAAGGATACCCCCACCACAACCGACGTCCAGAACCGCTTTACCGCTCAGGGAAGCAATGCGGTCGATGTAATCCAGTCGCAGCGGGTTGATCTCATGCAGCGGTTTGAATTCGCTTGTGGGGTCCCACCAGCGATGCGCCAACGTGGCGAATTTCTGCAATTCCGCCGGATCGACGTTTACTGATGGAACGGTTTCAGTCTGCCCTGCCATAGTGTTGCAATCTCCTTGAGCTCTGCCGGATCGATATGTGCATGGATACCGCGCTCGTAACATAGTTCACCGGCCACCCACGTATGGCTGACATGCTCTCGGCCGGCAACGTAAACCAGATGCGATACAGGATCGTAACAAGGCTGCATTTCAATCGCCGAGAAGTCCACAGCTATCATGTCCGCCAGTTTTCCATGCTCCAGCGAACCGATATTATCGTCCATCCCCAAGGCGCGCGCACCATTGATCGTCGCCATTTCCAGCACTTGCATGGCCGGAAGCACCTCCGCATTGCCGGAAGCCTTTGCTAATAACGCAGCCAAGCGCATCTCGGCGAACATATCCAGCCGATTGTTGCTTGCCGCGCCGTCCGAGCCCAAGGCCACGTTGATGCCTGCCGCCAGCATCTCGGCGACGTGGGCAACCCCGCTGCCCAACTTGAGGTTGGAACTTGGACAGTGTGCCACGTGCGCTCCTTGCATCGCAAAAGTCTCGATCTCGATAGGCATCATATGCACACAATGCGCCGCCAGCACATTGGGGCCCATCAGGCCGAGTTCCGTCAGTCGCCGCATGGGTCGCATGCCGTATTGAGCCTCGCCTTGCTCGATTTCGTGATGCGTCTCATGCAAATGCAAATGAATGTTAGCGCCCAACTGGTCGGCATAAGTCAGTATCTTGCTGAAAACCCGATCATTAACGGTATAAGGAGCGTGCGGCGCCAAACACGTGGTAATGCGGGGATGTCCGCGCAAGGCATCGCGCGCAGAAAATCCCTTGTTCAGGTAATCGTCTGCATCTGCTGCGTATGGCGACGGGAAATCCAGCACTACCAAACCGAGAGAAGCACGCATGCCGGAGAGAATGACCGCGTCGGCCGCAGCCTCCGGGAAATAATACATATCGTTAAAAGTCGTTACGCCACCTTTAAGCATTTCGGCGCATGCCAGTAGCGTACCATCCCGGACAAAACGCTCTGAAACCACCTGCCCTTCCGCCGGCCAGATATGGTTGTTCAGCCAAGCCATAAGCGGCTGGTCATCGGCCAGGCCGCGCATCAACGTCATGGCGGCATGCGTATGTGCATTGATCAGCCCCGGCAGCAAGGCGTGATCCGGCAGGTCGATCGTTTTTTTCGCCTCGTATCGCTGGCGCGCTTCGCTTATCGGCAGAATCTCTTCGATACGTCCGTTGCGAACAACAACAGCGGCATGCTCCATTACCACGCCGCCAGGGCGCACCGGGATAACCCATCGCGCCTCGATGACCAGGTCGGGATTGGATTTGAATGAGTTGGATTCCATGATTTTGGTACTCGTAAAAAAGCCCCGACTAGCGGGGCTTTTAGTCCATCAGGTCAGATACTTACTTTTCGATCTGGCGCTGAGCTTCCACTTCGACGACCACGCGACGGTTCGGCTGCAGGCAATCGATCGCCTTCTTGCCAAACACGCCCTTGCAGTCCGCTACTGGTTCCTTCTCACCCTTACCGACCGCATGCAGACGAGATTCCTCGATGCCTTGACTGATCAGGTATTTCTTGACCTGATTGGCACGACGCTCGGAAAGCTTCTGGTTGTAGCTGTCGGTGCCGATGCGGTCAGTATGGCCGGTGATCAGGACCAGTTCGACTTCCGGATGAGCCTTCATCTTTTCGGTAATTTCAGTATCAAGAATGCGCTTGCCTTCGTCTGTCAGCGTTGCCTTGTCAAAGTCGAACAGCACTTCCGCAGCGAGCGTGATCTTCTCGATTGCAGGCTTGTCCGGACCAACTTCCTGAGCCGGTTCCGCGTCTTGCATCGGCGGAGCGACCTCCTCTTCGGCTGGAGCAACTTCGGCCATCGGAGCCGGTTCCGCTACTGGTTCGGCGGCAGCCATCTTCTGGGGTGCGCCGAACTTGAACAGAACGCCAAAGTTCAAGTAGGTATTGCCAACAGTCTTGTCATCGCTGAACAAGGTATCGGTGTCGTCCTTGGCGCGGCTCCATACGTGGCGGATATCAGCTTGCAAACCGACAACGTCATTGAAGTGATATTGGAAGCCGGCACCAACATTGGCCATCCAGGAAGTCTTGCTGTCGCCGACATTGCCCGGATCGTAATCGATGTTGTTGCGTGCGACACCCAGACCTGCCAGCAGGAATGGACGGAAACTGTCACGGCTCAGCATGTACAAGGCATCGACACCAAAGAGAGTTTGTTTGTAACGGCCGCTGGTGAATGCATCATCGTCCTCATCAGGGCGAGCATAGCTGCCGCCAATCTGCACATCCCAGTGTTCGCTCAACTCCTTACCAACACGGAAGGAGTATGCCGTGCTGTCATCGTCTGCACGAAGATCGCTGTCGGTATGCACCAGGCCAATGCCGGGCATGACGTACCAGGAGCCGCTATAGGCCTCTTCTGCTGCTGCCGAACCTGCGGCAAAGGTAAATACACTGGCTACGGCGAGATTGATCAGTTTGGTTTTCATCGAAGAGATCCTTTTTTCTTAATAAACTTAACAAGAAATATACCGGTCGCTTCCCACATGCGCAACGACCGAAGTCTTTTCAGGCAAACTCTTTCGTCGTTGTGTTGCAGGAATGCAACACATCAGCCACAAGAGCCAATTGTCGCGGGTCTAGCGCGGCCTTGCGATCGGAGGATGCACACAGCGCCCCCCGGAATCCGAGATAATCGGCATCGAGTTGAACCAAATCTGCAATGTCAGTTATGGCCAGCGACCCAGCCAGTCCGGTCAATAGATTCCGCGAACGTGCTTCTTCCACGAAACATCTCAAACGCGCGTCGCCCATATGATGCCGAAGTCGTTTTCCGTTCTTGATGGCGGTATCCAGCATCACTCCGTAAAATCCAGCAGCCTCCAATTGTGCCAACAAACCAAAATCCGGCTCTGCATCGGCGAAGAGAACCGCAACCATGCGGGCACCTTGCGCAGTCAGAGCCTGCATTGCATGGATGCATTCCACATGCGCCTCTCGTCCAAAAAATCCGATTTTGACGATATCCACGCCAGTGCCAGCAGTTTCTCGGGCCGCTTCCAACAATAACCTGGGATCCATCGGCAAATCACCAATAGTTGCGCTCAGGGGCTTTCGACTGGCGACTGAATCCACAATTGCTCGAATCATGTCTAGAGACAAAGCCCCCAAGGCTCCTTCAGCCGGATTCTTCAGATCAATGATATCAACGCCATTTTCCAAGGCGAGGAGTGCTTCTTCGACATTGGTGACGCTTGCCAGCAGTTGGCTCATGCCTGGTTATCTCCGAACAAACCGGCATTATAATTTTCGATGCGCTCGATGAGCCAGCTCCAGGCTTGCATTTCGCGCTCTCCCGCCGTCTTTTCAACCGCGATCGTTAAGTATGCAATTTCCGCGGCCACTTTTTCGGGTGGCAGCATATGCAAACGGCTTACCAGCACCGCGGCCTCCAGTACGGCAGCCTGGGCTCGATTGAAGCCGCGGAAAGGCTTGTGTGTGATTTCCTGAGCCACCTTGAACGATAGCTCCGGCCGCACTGCATCATCCTTGATCTCGACAAGCATCAACTCACGATGCGCAAGTGCAGCCTCAAGCACAAACCCATCGACTTCATCTGCTCGGCGCACCGGCCAGTCGCGACGTCCAGTCAATGCGCCAGAAAAAATGCGCACATCATCCGTCAGGTTCACGACCGCCTGCTTGGTACGCAAAAGATTGTCCAAGCTAGTCGACGGACGAAACGGGGAAATGATGATTCTATCGCCGTGCTCACGAATACCGAACGGGGCAATATGCGCGCTGCCGTCGGCATTGACTGTAGTGATGACGGTTTCGTAAATCATTCCCCGCCCTTTTTCGTACGCTTTTCCTTAAGCGATGCTTCCCGGTGCTCGACCCGCCCACGCGAATCTTTTTCGGATACATTGCAGCCCCATTGCAATTCCTCGTCCTGACTGTAGCGTTTCTTCAATTGCCAGGCGATTTGCGCTCGAGCCAGCTCGACCCCCAGGTAAAACGCGTGGGAAGCGTCGTCATCGACCTTGAGATGCGGATAGAGCCGGAATGGGTCGATATCGCGAAAAAGTCCGTCGCGGTTATAAATGCTGATGCCCTCTTCGCTCACCTGAATACGGAAGCTCGGGTCCTTGATTTGCGCGGCGATTTCGGCAATCTCGTCTTCGGAATAGGAAAACGGGCGACGGTCGTGCAAGCCAAGCAACCCGTCGGAATAGTCGCGCGGCAGGCGTTTATCCTCATGTGCGGCATGCATCATTCTGCGTGCGATATCGGCTTCCGCCACCGCGCTGGCGGCATGCGGGCTGACGGCTGTGGTAAGCACCGCGTTCAGCCCAAGCTCGGCAATAATGCCGAAGAGCATGGCATTGATGCCGGTGGTATCGGCATCGGTCAACTCGGTCAAATTGCCGACCCCCATCATGATCTGGATGTCGGGATAGCGCTTGCGCAGGCGCTGATAACGTACGATGGATTCGGTCAGGCCAAACGGGATCGGGTCGAGAATCGCGTCGGCGATAAACGGCTTGCCCTTGGCGAGCATGGCGTCTATGGCCCGATATAACGAAGGCAGGCTGCCTGATTTGGCCGGGATCAAAACCGGCGTGGCAGCCACTTCATCGGCAATCCACAGTGTTTTTTCGGTGAGGCTCAGCAGATAGTCGGCACCGGCCTTGTCGGCGCGAAGCAAATCGTCTGGCACCAGCGAATCGACACTCACCTGGTGCCCGGCGGCTTTCAACGCACGCACAGAGTCTTCCAGGTGCGGGAAAGGCGTGTTAGGCAGACAACCAAGGTCGATGACGTTCGCACCCTGCTGTCGATACAGTTCAGCCTTGGCCAGGATGCCATCGACGCTGAGTTGGGGCGCCTCGACGATTTCGGCGAAAATGCTGACGTCGTAGCGCGAGAGGTCGGGAACTTTGCCGCCGCGGCCGAAATACTGCGGCAAGTCCTTGAGATCTTCCGGGCCTCGCTGCACGGGCACGCCGTACTTTTCGACCAGGGGATCAAGATCGCCGCGGCAAAGGCCGGGCACGACGATGCGATCCGCTCCACGTGCATCCGCCAGTCGACGGGCAATGAATTCAGGAGTCATCAGCGCCGCCACGGATATCCCGAGTTGGGCGACTTGATAATCAAACGGCGCAGGCTGCATTTCAGCCAACACCTTGTGCAGGCTTTTTTCAGCCAGCTTGCCGGTCAGGAAGAGGAGATTTTCAGCCATTCCATGCGTTTCTGGATGGCAGATTCGAGTTCCGCCATGTCGGCGACTACCGTCGTTTCCTCGAAGGTTTTCAGCTTCTGCATGTTTTCGAGGTCGATGCGGCGTGGATAAACCTTGACCATATGCTCACGCGGCGCCTCGGATTCCAGCTCCGGCTCGGTGTCACAGGCAAACACGATACTCGGAACGCGGCATTTTCCGGCTTGGGCAAAGATATTGGTCACCAGGGTATCCGAAATGCCGTACACCATTTTTGCTATGGTATTGGAGCTGGTAGGCGCGATGACGACCGTGTGATAAACGCCATGATAGAACAGTTCGACCGGCACCGAGCTCGCTGTCTTGTCCTGGAAAACACGTCCGACGTTATGTTGGTAACCATACTGCTGCAGAATTTCTGCCGCCGCCTTGCTCAGGAACAGATCGACATCTTCCAGAAGGCTGAAAATATCGATGCATTCCTTCAAATAGTGGCCGGAGCCGGTAAGCGCCCAAGCCAGTCGCTGCTTTTCGTTCTTGACCGACACGTCTTAGACCCCAAACGGATGGCGCAGCACGATGGTCTCATCGCGATCCGGTCCGGTGGAAATGATATCTATGGGTACTCCGCAGATCTCTTCCATGCGCTTAAGGTAATTCTTTGCGGCCATCGGCAAGTCTTCGTAGCGTTTGATGCCCACCGTGCTTTCACTCCAGCCTGGCATTTCTTCGTAGATCGGTTCGCAATGATCGAGCGCTTCAGCGCCGACCGGGAAAATGTCATGCGTTGCATCGCCGATGCGATAACCCACGCCAATCTGCACGGTTTCCATGCCGTCCATCACATCCAGTTTGGTGATGCACAAGCCAGAAACACCATTGACCTGAATCGAGCGCTTCAACGCCGCAGCGTCGAACCAGCCGCAACGGCGGGCGCGGCCGGTGGTTGAGCCGAATTCGTGGCCGCGCGTAGCCAATTGCTTGCCGATAGGATCGAGCTTGTCCACCGCGTCGTACAGTTCGGTGGGGAACGGCCCCGAGCCGACGCGTGTGGTATAGGCCTTGGTAATACCGAGCACATAGCTCAGCATTTGCGGGGCGACGCCGCTGCCGGTCGATGCTCCGCCAGCGATGGTATTGGAGGAAGTCACGAACGGATAGGTGCCGTGATCGACATCCAGCAAGGCGCCCTGTGCACCTTCGAACAACAGTCGCTGCCCTTGCTGATTGGCCAGGTAAAGCATATTGGATACGTCGGCCACCATGGGCTTGATCTGCTCGGCCAGCGCCATCGTGTCATCCAGCGTACGCTGGAAATCGACGGTTTCGGCATGGAAGTAATTCTTCAGCACGAAGTTGTGGTAATCCAGCACTTCGCCAAGTTTTGCCGCAAAGCGCTCGCGGTAGAACATATCCTGCAGGCGGATCGCACGACGGGCGACCTTGTCTTCATAGGCCGGGCCGATGCCACGGCCGGTGGTGCCGATCTTGGCAGTTCCTTTGGCCGCCTCACGCGCCTGATCGAGTGCAACGTGATACGGCAATATCAATGGGCATGCTTCACTGATCTTGAGGCGCGAGCGCACATTCACGCCAGCCTCTTCCAGCATGCGCAGCTCGGTCAGCAGCGCCTGCGGCGACAGCACCACGCCGTTGCCGATGTAGCATTGCACTTCTGCACGCAAAATGCCGGACGGGATGAGGTGCAATACGGTTTTCTTGTTACCGATGACCAGCGTATGGCCGGCATTATGGCCGCCCTGGAAGCGAACCACGCCTTGGGCATGGTCAGTCAGCCAGTCCACGATCTTGCCTTTGCCTTCATCTCCCCACTGCGTGCCGATTACGACAACGTTCTTGTTCATGTTTACCCTGTTTATATCCATACTTTAATTTGCAATGACTTCCCAAGCGGCACCCTGCTGCACCAGCACTCTGTCGCAATCAAGCTCGGCCCGGTGCATGTCATGCCCCGGAAGATCGATGATGACCACTTCGCCGGCCGCGCGTAAGGCGGCAATCTTCCGTTGCAGATCTGCATTGTCGGCATAAGGCGCAAGGATGGCCTTGCCGTTTGTCGCCGAAGGCAAGGCCGTTGCCAAACCGCGCAAATCGAGACTGAACCCCGTTGCCGGACGCGCGCGGCCGAAAGCAGATCCGACTTCATCATAACGTCCACCCAGTGCGAGCGGTCCTGAATAACCTTGGGCATAGGCGGCAAACACCATGCCGCTGTGATAGTGATAACCGCGTAATTCGGCAAGATCTAATGAAACCTGCACGTTCAAGCCCTGGAATTGCTGTGCCACACGGCGCAGATCGAGCAATGCCTGCCGGATCTCTGAATATTGCGGCAGGCACTGCTCAGCCGCATCCAATACCTCGATCCCGCCGCTAAGATCTGCCAGCGCAAGTAACGCCTGCCTGACGTCGCCAGCGAGATCGGCCATCAACTCCGACATTTCAGACTTGTCTTTGCTTTGCAGGGCCGTGAGCAAACTTTGCTCCTGCTCCCGCGCGATACCGGCATGCTCGATCAGGCTACGGAAAATGCCAACATGACTGAAGTCAATCTGCAGCCCGAGGACTCCTACCGATTGTAATCCCTGCACCAGAAGCTGTTGAATTTCAATATCGCTTTCCACGCCAGCGTGGCCAAATAATTCGGCTCCGACTTGCAGAGGTTCACGTGTTTGGGCCAGTCCATCCGGGCGAGTTCGTAGAACGCTGCCTGCATAGCACAGACGCGTGACGCCTTGCCTGTTGAGCAAATGCGCGTCAATACGGGCAGCTTGAGGAGTAATATCCGCTCGCACGCCCATCAGGCGTCCAGTCAGCAGATCGACAACCTTGAACGTAGCCAGGTCGAGATCGTGCCCGGCTCCAGTCGTCAGCGATTCCAGATATTCCAGCATAGGTGGAATCACCAGCTGGTAGCCATGAACATGAAACAGATCGAGCAGCTTGCGCCGCATCTGCTCCATGCGTGCAGCCTCGGCAGGCAGCACGTCTTCGATATATTCGGGGAGTAACCAGTTACGCATACGTATTTTCAGCGAAGAACGAACAACAGCATCAAGCCGCCAGCCATGGAAGCCATGCCGACGAAACGCAATTGCCCGTCATTGAGATCGATCATGCGCTGGAATGTCTGACGCCACATGCGTGGCGCCAGCAAAGGCAACGCACCTTCCAGCACAAGCATCAGGCCAAAGGCCATGAGCAGCGGATTATCCAAGACTTACTTTCTGCCGCCTGCATCTCGCATGTACTTGAAGAATTCCGAATCCGGCTGTAATACCAGCACGTCGCTCTTACTCTTGAAGCTGTTGCGGTAAGCATCCAGGCTTCGATAGAAAGCATAGAACTCGGGATTCCTGCTATATGCGGAGGCATAAATTTCCGAAGCACGGCCATCGCCTTCGCCCTTGATGCGCTGGGCATCGCGATAGGCTTCGGCAATAATTACCTCGCGTTGCTTGTCGGCATCAGCGCGGATTTTTTCGGCTGCGCCCGCGCCCTGTGAGCGCAGGTCGTTGGCTACGCGCTTACGCTCTGCCTCCATGCGCTGGTAGACAGACTCGCTGACCTCTTCCGGCAAGTCAACCCGCTTGAGGCGCACATCAAGCACTTCGATGCCCATCTGACGCGCTTCCTTGTCGGCTTTCTGGCGCAGGATTTCCATAATCTTGTCGCGTTCGCCGGAGACCACTTCGTGGATGGTACGTTTACCGAATTCGGCGCGCAGACCATCGTTGACCGTTTGCGCAAGACGCGCCTCGGCCTGCGCTTCATCGCCACCGCGGACGGAAACGTAAAATTTGGCAGGATCGGCAATGCGCCATTTCACGAAAGAATCGACCAGGACGTTCTTTTTCTCGCTGGTAATAAAACGATCAGGCTCGCCCCAATCCAACGTCATGATGCGCTTTTCGAAAAAGCGAACGTTCTCGACCAGCGGCATCTTGAAATAAAGACCAGGCGATTTCTTAACAGAAACGATTTCACCCAAGCGGAAAACCATTGCGTATTCGCGCTGGTCGACCGTAAAGGCCGACATGCTGAGCATCAGCAGCGCAACAATCAATCCAATCATCACCGCACCGATATTTCTCATGGCCGGCTCTCCCTTTCGCGACTACGGAATGCTTCGCGTGAGCGTTGCGCATTAATTTCTTCACTGGTTTGTGCGGGCGCGGTTTGCGCAGCAGGCTGCGCAGGCGTTGCCTCAACTGTCGCCATCAGCTTGTCCAGCGGCAAATAAAGCAGATTTCCGCTGCCGCCCTTTTGGTCGACGACAATTTTGCTGACCTTGGAAAGAATCTGTTCCTGCGCATCAAGATATAGACGACGACGCGTCACTTCAGGTGCTTTTTCATACTGACTCAGCACTTGATTGAAGCGACTGGCATCACCCTGCGCCTCATTGATCACACGTACCTTGTAACCTGCGGCCTCTTCCAACAATCGTGCTGCGGCACCGCGTGCTTTCGGAATGATGTCGTTAGCATAGGCTTGACCTTCGTTTTTCTGGCGTTCAAGATCCTGACCGGCTTTAACTGCATCATCGAAGGCCGACTGCACCTGCTCTGGCGGCTGCGCATTCTGCATATTGACGTTGACTATATTGATCCCAGATTTGTATCGATCAAGAATGTCTTGCATCAGTTTTTTGGCCAACGCGGCGATTTCGGTACGCCCTTCATACAGCACGAAATCCATCTTGTTCTTACCGACGATTTCACGAATCGCCGTTTCCGCCGTACCGCGCACCGCGAGTTCGACATCCCGGTTGTAGAACAGGAAATCTTCCGGGCTCTTGATGTTGTATTGAACTGCGAATTGCAGGTCGATAATATTTTCGTCATCAGTCAGCATGAGTGATTCGCGCAATTCCCGAGTGCGCGAACTTCCGTCCTGCCCTGCATTCCGATAACCGACTTCCAAGGTGCGAACCTGCTCCATCGTAACTACATTCGCACTTTCGATCGGAAAAGGAATATGCCAGCGAGGACCCGGCACTGTTGTTTCAACATGTTTACCAAAGCGCAACACTACGCCACGGGAACCTTGATCGACAATGTAAAACCCGGTGGCCATCCAGATAAGCACGATTAATACAAGTATCGGGATAATGGCGATGCCGCTCCCCGAACCCTCAGGCTGATTGCGCGAGGGGCCCTTGCCAAAAAGGCCATTCAGCTTGCGACTGAACTGGCGCAACATTTCATCCAGATCGGGCGGGCCGTCGTTATTACGCGAACCCCATCCCGGGTCGTTTGAAGCCATGGAATACTCCGATTATGTTTGCTTACGCGACTGCATTTACCTGACGGACAGCGTCCATCAACCTGCATTGATGCTCTGCCAGCGCCTGACGAATCAGTTCCATTCCTGCACCGGACTGAGCGGAAACCCAAACCTTGCGGATTCTACCATATTCATCCCGCTCCAACCCCGGCTCCATACCTGCAAGGTCGATCTTGTTGAGCACCAGCAATTGCGGAACCTGGTCAGCACCAATTTCAGCAAGCACGTAATCCACCTGCTCGATCTGCGCATCACGATTCGCGTTCGAGACGTCGATAACATGCAATAGCATGTCCGCCTGTACAGCCTCTTCAAGCGTCGCACCGAAAGCATCAACTAGAGCATGCGGAAGATGTTTGATGAAGCCGACCGTGTCTGAAAGCACAACCGGCCCGCCATCCGGGATGAATACCTTGCGCGAGGTCGTGTCCAGCGTCGCAAACAATTGATCCGCTGCGTAAACTCCCGATTGCGTAAGCCGATTGAATAGTGTGGATTTCCCGGCGTTGGTATAGCCAACGAGTGAAACCGACATCACATTCGAGCGCCTGCGCGCTCTACGCTGTATGCCGCGCTGCCGCTTCAGTTTCGCCAGTTTTTCCTTGAGGCTTTTGACACGCTCGCGAATCATCCGGCGATCCAGTTCGATTTGCGTTTCACCGGGACCACCACGCATGCCGATGCCGCCTTTTTGCCGCTCAAGGTGGGTCCAGCCGCGTACCAGGCGCGTGGATAGATGTTCCAGCTGCGCCAGCTCCACCTGCAATTTACCTTCGAAGCTTTGAGCGCGCTGGGCAAAAATCGCCAGGATCAGACCCGTTCGATCCACAACCCGGCATTCCAGCTTGCGCTCCAGGTTACGTTGTTGCGAGGGCGTCAGATCATGATTGAAGACGACGATACGGGAATCGGTCGCGAGCAAGGCTGCTGCCACCTCATCCACCTTGCCGCTACCGACAAAATATGTGGCATCGGGTTTAGGACGCCTGCCTTCGACGGTGGCTCGCACGTCCAGCCCGGCTGTAGATGCCAGCTGACGCAGTTCCTCCAGACTTTCTGCATAATCAGTCTCGCCAAAATCGAGACTGACCAGGACGGCGGATTCACCGCCCTCCGGACGATCAAACATTCCTTCTATCCGGCATCATTCCTCACCGGCCGAGCTAGGTGGAATATTCACGGCACGACCTGGAACGATCGTGGAAATCGCGTGCTTGTAGACCATTTGCGTGACGGTATTTTTCAACAGAACAACGTATTGATCGAAGGAATCGATCTGGCCCTGCAACTTGATGCCGTTTACCAGGTAGATCGATACGGGCACGTGCTCCTTACGAAGCGCATTAAGAAAGGGGTCTTGTAATGTCTGCCCTTTGGTGCTCATTGTGTTCTCCTTTTCTTGGAGCTTTAGTTGTTAGTAAACTGTACGTGAATTTTACAGTAGTGGCTATATCCTGACAGGACTAATCTTGGAACCTACCAGACTATTTCTAGTTCATTAAATCAAGCCAATTCCATCAAACTCAAGAGGCCTCGATGCAATTAACTTTTTGTGGCGGCGCCGGCGAAGTGACCGGTTCATGCTATCTGGTCGAAACCGGAAAAATTCACTTTCTGGTCGATTGCGGCATGTTCCAGGGAGGCCGCGATGCCGACCTTAAAAATCAACGCTTCCCGACCTTCGACCCGGCCTCTATTGATTTCGTTCTGCTGACACACGCACATATTGATCATTCAGGCATGCTGCCACGTCTGGTCGCCCTTGGTTTCCAGGGACCCATCTACACGACGGCTGCCACCTCCGAGCTGCTGGAAGTCATGCTGCGCGACAGCGCGCACATCCAGGCCAAGGAAGCGGAATGGGAAGCGAAACATCCGACCCATCGCTACGGACGCAATGGGCAGATGCCGCCATTGTACTCGCTGCAAGACGTCGAAACGACGCTATCCCTGCTCCAGCCAATTCAATACGGTGCAGCGCTTGAGCCTGCAGAAGGCATTCATGCACGTTTTCACGATGCGGGACATATTCTTGGATCAGCCATTATTGAAGTATGGGCCGAGGACAAGAAAATCGTTTTTTCCGGCGACCTCGGTCAACCAGGCCGGCCCATTTTGCGCAGCCCTACGCCCATCGAGCAAGCTGATATCGTATTAATCGAGTCGACCTACGGCAATCGTCTTCACAAAAATCTCGACGATACCCTGGATGAATTTGTCCGGGTCATCGAGGATACGCTCAACCACAAGCACGGCAACGTCATCATGCCGGCATTTACTGTCGGTCGGACGCAGGAAATCCTCTATCTGCTGATCGACCTCACACGGCAGCGGCGGCTCAAGAACCTCAAGGTGTATGTCGACTCCCCCCTGGCGCTTGCCGCAACAGAAATCACGATGCGCCACATCGAGCTGTTCAATCGCGAAGCGCAAGCACTAATGGCGTGGGGGCAAGAGCGACGCAAGGAAATGCCAGACATTCGCTTTGTGCAGGAGGTCGAGGAATCAATTGCACTTAACGACATTCGCTCAGGAGCAATCATCATCTCGGCCAGCGGCATGTGCGATGCCGGGCGGATCAAACATCACCTGCGCTATAACCTGCGACGACCGGAATGCAGCATTGTCTTTACTGGTTTCCAGGCAACCGGCACGCTTGGACGCCGGCTGGTGGATGGCGCAAAGCTGGTCAGGATATTCGGCGAGGAAATTCCGGTGCGTGCCGGCGTCCACACCATCGGCGGCCTGTCGGCCCACGCCGATCAGGCTGGTTTGCTTGAGTGGCTAGGGCATTTCAAACGCGCCCCACATCAAACGTTTGTCGTTCATGGGGAATCCGCCACGGCCATCCAGTTCGCCAACCTCATTGATGATCGGCTAGGCTGGAAAGCACGTGTCGCGGACGCGAATGAAACAGTAAATATCTAGTTCAGAAAGCCTGTCATGCGGCGCAAGGTTTCGTCCTTGCCAAGCAAGGCCATGACAGCATCAATGCTGGGGGACTGCGCGCCGCCGGTCAGCATTACACGCAACGGCATCGCCACCTTGGGGAACTTGAGCCCGTTGGATGTTACCGCCTGCTCGATTACGCCGTGGATCGCCTCGGCCACCCACTCGGTTGTCGCCAACTGCTCCACCATCGCCTGCATCACGGGCCGGACTTCCGTTGTCAGGTGCTTATCCAGCACCTCCTGCGTCGGGTGGATCTGCCGGTAGAAATACTCCACGGCATCAGCCAACTCATTGAGCGTCGAGACACGTTCGCGATAGAGTTCGATCACGCGAACCAGATCCGCTCCCCTCTCCGATGTAATATCCCGCAAAGCGAGACGCTTGGCCACTTCCGTCGCGATCCGTACTGGATCGGCTAGCTTCATGTAATGCGCATTGAGCCAGTTGAGCTTTTCAGTATTGAACTGGGCGGCGGAAGGCGTAATGTGGTCGAGATCGAACCACTGGCAGAACTGCTCCATGCTGAAGATTTCGTCATCACCATGCGACCATCCCAAGCGTGCCAGATAATTCAGCACCGCCTCCGGCAGATAGCCATCTTCATCATATTGCATCACGCTCACCGCGCCGTGGCGCTTGGACAACTTCTGCCCATCGTCGCCGAGGATCATCGAAAGATGGGCGTATTGCGGAACCGTAGCTCCCAAGGCATGGAGCAGATTGATTTGACGCGGAGTGTTGTTAACGTGGTCATCGCCGCGAATCACATGCGTGATGCCCATATCCCAGTCATCCACCACCACACAGAAATTGTAGGTCGGCGTGCCGTCCGCGCGAGCGATGATGAAATCGTCCAACTCCTCGTTGGAAATCGCAATGCGGCCTTTCACCTCATCGTCCCACGCGACTACCCCGGTCAGCGGATTACGGAAACGCACTACCGGCTGAATGCCCGCCTGTGGAGTCGGCAGGTTTTTACCCTCCTCCGGCCGCCATGTCCCGTCATAACGCGGCTTGAGCCCGGCCGCCAT
>DATHWE010000075.1:0-7193 GCA_035460905.1 Methylophilaceae bacterium
GCATGCAAACCGCCGCGGACGAGCTGTGGCGGCTCGCAACGGTGCGGCAAGCCGAATTGGCGGAGTTCCTGGTCATGCGGTTACAGAGAACCGACGCCAGCGCATCCCCGGATTTATAAACATACGGCCCGTAATGCACGGGCCGGTTTGCAATGGATCAATTGGTGAGACGTCGGCTGTAGCTTACTGCATACGCGCCCGGCCGTGCCAGCAGCACTGGATCGTTCGATGGCGCGATCCCGTCCGGCAGAACCAGCGGGTTGAACATCAGGGCACGTTCCGCTTCCTGGCTATTCGCCACCGCCGACTTCAGCGTCAGCACACCCAGCTCCACCTGCTTGCGGTCGTCCGGCCACACGGCGGTTGCGTCGTCCACGGAATCGCCCGGCGCGGCCAGTTGCAGCACGATGCGGTATTTGGCTTCCTGCTTGCCTAACCGTGCCGGCAACTCATCCATCAGGTAGTTGGGCGCCTGCTTGGCCGCCTCTTCGGCGCTTAAGAATTGTCCACCTGCGACCGGAACAATGCGATAGCGTCCGTACTGCGTTTTGCCTTTTGCATTGGTAAACTGAAACGCGTTAACGCCGAAGAAAGGCTGGGTGGCAAAGCTCACTGGCGCCGGCTTGGGCGTGCTGACGAATTTCATCGCCGCCGGATGCGATGCCAGGAACTGCTCGACCGGCTTGGGCGATGCCACGTCCGGGCCACTGGCCGCTACGGCATTCAACAATCCGAGAAAATCCTCAGGCGTTGCCGCCGGAAATCCATTCACCGAAATCGCCACGATGTCCGTGCTGCCGCCATCTGGCAAGGTAAAGCGGATCGCCATGCCCTTTGGCATCGCATTGCCGCTGGCGTCGGGGATGGTCGGCACACCGGTGGCGTTGGAGAAACGCACCAGCACCGGCGTTGCAGCCCCTTGCAAATGCGGCGCCTTGCTTATGCCGGCCGCTTCGGCGGAGGGCGTAAACGAGCCTTCGGCCATGATGCCTTTGGCATGGTTTGCACGGAATCCCTTGTACGGCCCGTTCGCCAGTTTGGTCATGGTATCGACCAGTTGTTCCGTCACCGGCTTGGCGGCAGGGGCGGCTTCATCGGCTGCGGCAAGGCCGGTGCTGCCTAACAGCAATGCTATCGCTATCATTGTTGTAACTCTCGGTTGGTGTTGCATGCTGCCTCTCCTTTTCGATAGAAAAATTAAACGTGTATGAAATGTCTTTGCTGCCGCTAATAAATTTACTGCGATTAAATCGTGTACGATATTAATGCTGTTTTTAATTGCGATCCTACTGCGTGATTATTGAATGCTCTTTTCAAGATTGTTACGCAACGCCACGAGCTGATCCTTCAAGGCAATCGCTTCTTCCTTCGAGCACTGCGTTGCGCACAGGACGGAAGACATGATCTTGCCCGCTTCCTTTTGCATGTCCCGCCCGGCCGGCGTCAGACTCACGATCACCTGGCGCTCGTCGCGCGCAGAGCGCACCCGCTCGACCAGCCCGGCACTTTCCATCCGCTTCAGCAGCGGCGTCAGGGTGGCCGAATCCAGAAACACACGACTGCCGATCTCCGATACCGTCACCTGATCCTGATTCCACAGGGCCATCAGCACCAGATACTGCGGATAAGTGACGCCCAACTTGGCCAGCAAGGGACGATAAACCTTGGACATCGCGAGTGAGGTCGAATAAATCGCGAAACAAAGTTGTTCGTCGAGTAAAGGCGTTTTGTCGGTTTTCGTGTTCATGGCGCCATTATAAATAGATAACGATTAATTTGTAAACGATTTAATTTTCACAGGAATCGCCCAAGGAGTTGTTGCCACCAGCGGAACATCCGATGACAATCGGAACGCTCGTGTTTGCGGGCGTTAACCAATTGAAAGTGTCCGGCCCTATGTCCTCCCCTTCCCTGCTGCGATGGAAACTGGCTTTCTGGATCCTGCTTCCGGTGGTCATCGTGGCGTCGCTTTTGCCCGATACTTCTGCCCTGCCCACGACCGGGTGGGACAAGTCGAACCACCTGCTGGCGTATCTGACGCTGAGCTTTCTGGGCATACGCGCCTACCCGTCGCAAACCGGCAGGGTTTTACTCGGACTGTTTCTGTACGGCGGGCTGATCGAGGTGTTGCAGTCCTTCATGCCGTACCGGATGGCAGATTATGCGGACATGCTGGCGAACAGCCTGGGATTGCTTGCAGGATGGGCGATGAATGTCATGCTCGCGAAGCGCACTTCGGCAAAGATGGATACCTGAAGCCCATCCACTCCGCTAGAAATGCAGCCGCCAGTGATGCGGTTGCCGGGGACCAAACAGGATTCCCTTGCCGCCAAAAGCGCGATTGATCAGATCGAACATCCGCAGCACGACGAAGAAGGCACTCATGCCCACTTTCATCAGGATATCCGCGAGGTCCCAGTCGCTATGGCTTTGCACACGCACCGGCTTGAGCCCGGTGATCATCGCGCGAACCAGGTTTTCACGATGGACGAGGCTGGCGACCAGAACACCGGCAACATGGACCACGATCAGCGTGACCAGCGCCGTAGACAACAGGCCATGCAGTTCTCCGGCCGCTTCCTCTCCCCCGATACCGAAGGGCAGCAGGATCGAATTGAGGCTCAGATACCCGGTGATGACCGTCCATAGACTGACGGACAACAGGGCGTAAATCGCCATCGCTCCCGCCGGGTTATGGCCGACATAGCGCCGGGCTTTTCCGTAAATGAGGTCTTTTACGTAGCCGAATGCCGCCACAAGATTGGGCGGAAAGTTCCAAAATGATGCATGGTCACGCGCAAAAAGACCGAAAATTACCCGGGCAATAACGACTCCGCCGACGACATAACCGGCATAAATGTGGATGTCGCGGTCAAGTTCGGAGTAGCGGGTGTAGTAGGCAATACTGAACGAAATGGCCAAACCCCAGTGCAGAAGCCGCACCCAGGGCGACCAGACTTTGACCTGTTTTTTCATGGTTACCTCCTGATTCACACAGACAGATACGATCCAGCCTACGCGTTGTGTGTTAAGGAATTTGTGTTCCTGGAATATGCAGCAATCTTTATGCCGCACGGAATCGCCAGTGGAATACGGCAGGCCGTCTTGCAGCAAAAAGCAAAGCCCGCAAATGCGGGCTTTGCTTCCCATCTTCAACATTTTTTAAGGATCAACGACAGCTTTTATCGCCGACGTACCCGATCACACACGGCCGCCGCGGAACAGGCATGACCGGTTCAGGATGGCGATGGGAGTGGTGATGGGCATACGGTCGATGTCCATACCTCGGGCCGTATGCCGGAATGTACGGCCAATACGCATCCGCAGCCAGTCTTTCCTGTTCCCGCATTTCCTGGGCTTCGAGAATACGCAGCTCTTCCTGTTTCTTCGCCCATTCCTCGCGGCGTTTTTTCTCGTAGTAGCGATTGTCCTGCATCATGCGCTCCAGATCGCGCCTGGCCTGCAAAGCATCGGTTGTCGATGGCGCGGGCACAGGCTTGAGCGTACCTATCATCCTGGCGGTGCAAGGCGTGTCCTGATACACCACCACCTGCCGGGCATCCTTGCATTTGTATATATCAGCCATCCCCGCCAGGGAGTTCAGTACTAGCAGAATGAAGAGTAACGATCTCATGACATGTCGTTGCCAGAATTTCCATGTAGTCATAGACCACATGGATGATGATTCATTCGATGCGAAATTTTTATCGTTGCCGGAATGAGGAGAGTGAAGTGGCAATTCCCGATTAATAAGACAACTTCTTAGTACCTATTTTTGTTTTCTCGATTTGCGCCTTAGCTGCCGGGCATCGTTTTTCAAACCCTTCCTGCAGGGCATCCAGGAACACCCGTGTCCGCGCCGGCATCAGGCGGCGCCCCGGGAAAACGGCCCAAGCCGCCACACTGGGCAACTTCCAGTCTTCGAGCACCGGCACCAACTCGCCGACTCTCACGTGGGGCTCCACGTAGTGATCCGAGAGGACGGCGATGCCGGTGCCGGAAAGCGCAAGCCGCAGCAGCAGGCCGGGCGAGTTGGCCGCAGCGCGGCCGGGCGGCGTGCCGTCCCATTGCATCTTGTCCCGGCTTAGCCGCCACGGTACTGGCTCACCATTACGCGCCATCAGATGCAAGGCATCGTGCTCCATCAGCGCTTCGGGTTCGGAGGGCATGCCACGGCGTTTTAGGTAATCCGGTGCAGCATACAAACCGAGGGTAAAGGTGGCAATGCGTCGCGCCGCGAGCGAAGCATCGTCTGGCAAGTCGCCCATGCGGATCGCCAGGTCGAAGTTTTCACCGATCAGATCCACGCGCCGCGGCGAAATGTCGACATCGAGCACAATGGCCGGGTATTTCACAACAAACTCGGCCAGCATCGTCCCGATCACGTCATTGGCAAGATCGCCGGGCATCGAAATCCGCAAGCGGCCGCTCGGTTGCGCCTGACGGTGCTGGGTCAGCGCCATCGCCGACTCCACTTCCGCCGTCACCTGGTGGGCATGCGTCAGCAGAGCCTGGCCGAAATCCGTGACGGTGAGTTTGCGCGTCGTGCGGAGCAGCAAGCGCTCGCCAAGCTGCGATTCCAGCATCGTCAGCCGGCGCGACAAGGTCGACTTCGGCACATCCAGCCGCTCGGCTGCGCGGCTGAAACTGCCTTCGTCCACAACGCGGGCAAACAGCAGAAGATCGTTGGGGTCGATGTTCATTCGATATTTCCATTAATGGAACAGTATTGTCCATCATACCCACTTAATTACCGAATGTGGAATAGTTAAAGTGTCTCCATCGCATCACTGCATCCACCAACAGGAGAGACATCATGAACATTCTGCAAATCAATTCCAGCGCCCGTGCCGGCAATTCGTATTCCACACGTTTGGCTAATGCCGTGGTCGAACAATTGCACGTCCATCAACCGGCAGCCGCCGTCACCGTGCGCGACCTCGGTCGCACGCCGCATCCCATGCTCGACGAAACGGCATTGAATGCGCTGTTCACTCCCGCCGAGGCACGCACGCCGGAACAACAGGCACGCGTTGAGTTGGACGATGCGCTGATCGCGGAAATCCAGGCGGCGGACGTGCTGGTGCTCGGCGTGCCGATGTACAACTTCAGCGTGCCTGCCCAGCTCAAGAACTGGATCGACGCCATCTCGCGTGCCGGCGTGACCTTCCGTTATACCGAGCAAGGACCCGAGGGATTGCTCAAGGGCAAGAAGGCCGTTGTCGTCCAGACACGCGGCGGGATTCATCGCAATTCGCCCACCGATTCATTGACGCCGTATCTGCAGACCATCCTCGGTTTTCTCGGCATCACCGACGTGCAGTTCGTTTATGCGGAAGGATTGTCGATGGGCCCGGATGCGGAAAGAGACGCGCTGGCCGGCGCTTATGCCCAGATCGGACAGGCCGTATCGGCTTAAGGAGAACATCATGACCACCCATGACATCACTACCGACATCACGACGGACATCGTCGAACGGTCGCGCACCATCGAGCAACTGGTCATCGGCCGGCACACCTCGGACGGTGCCGGGGTCAAGCTGACGCGCGTACTGACGCAGCCTTTGCAACGCCGCCTCGACCCTTTCCTCATGCTCGACGCATTTGGAAATGACAATCCGGACGACTATATCGGCGGCTTCCCCGACCATCCGCATCGCGGCTTCGAAACCGTCTCTTACATGATCGAAGGCCGCATGCGCCACCGCGACAGCGCCGGAAACGAAGGACTGTTGGAAAGCGGCGGTGTGCAATGGATGACGGCGGGCCGCGGCGTGATTCACTCGGAACTGCCCGAGCAGCAGGGAGGCCGCATGGAAGGATTCCAGCTGTGGCTGAACCTGCCGGCCAGGGACAAGATGACCGCGCCGTGGTATCGCGACATTCAACGTTCTGAAATCCCGCAGTTCCTCACCCCCGAGGGCGTGACGGTGCGCGTGATTGCCGGTGCCAGCTGCGGCGTGGCCGGCGTAATGCAGCGCGAAACCACGGAACCGCTTTACCTCGACCTGCATTTGCCGGCCGGCACGAGTTTCGCGCAATCGCTAGCGCCCGAGTTCAATGCCTTCGTGTATGTGTATCGCGGCGAAATCCAGATCGGCGACAGGCAAGTCCCGCAACAGCGGATGGCGATCCTGGCCAACGATGCAGAAAGCGATGGCGTGATTATCCATGCCGACGCGCCGTCCCGGGTATTGCTGGTTGCCGGCCGCCCGCTGCACGAGCCCATCGCGCAATACGGTCCGTTCGTAATGAACACGCAGGACGAGATCTTTCAGGCCATCAACGATTTTCGCGAAGGCCGCCTGGCCGCCGCACAATAGGCAATCGCACGCTTTTTAACGTCAACAAAGGGGAAACAAATGAATGTACTGAACCGCTACGGCTCGCTGCTTGGCCGAATTCTGATCGCGCTGATCTTCATACTGTCGGGCTTCAGCAAGATTGCAGGCTTCGACGGCACCGTCGGCTATATTGCCAGCCAAGGCCTGCCGCTACCGCAACTGCTGGCCATCGGTGCCGTCATCGTCGAACTCGGCGGCGGCATCCTGCTGGTGCTCGGCTGGAAAGCGCGCTGGGCGGCGGCTGCGCTATTCGTGTTCACCGCACTAGCCGCGCTGCTGTTCCACAATTTCTGGTCCGTCCCGGCGGATCAGGCACAAATCCAGATGATCATGTTCATGAAGAACATTTCCATCATGGGCGGCTTGCTATTCGTGGTCGTACACGGCAGTGGCAAGCTGAGTCTGGGAAAAAATTAAAGCTGTAGGCGCTTCAGCACTGGAGAGTAACAAAACAATGGCCGCTTCTGCGGCCATTGTTTTGTTCGCCGTCACTTGCGCACCTGCCACAAATACAACTGCTCCACCTTAGCCCGCGCCCAGGGCGTCCTGCGCAAAAACTTCAAGCTGGATTTGATACTGGGGTCATGCGTAAAGCAGCGCACCGGGATTGCAGCAGCCATGGCTTCCCATCCCATGCTTTCGGACAGGTGTGTGACTATCATTTCAAGCGTGACGCCTTCCAGGCTGGGACGGTTTGCCGGCTTTTTGATTGCATCCATCACTGCATTTTACAGAGGTTACCGGTCACCGGCCCTGACAATATGGACGCGATCTCACGTAACCGGATCGGCATACCCCGGCTGGTAATGGCCGGAAAATGCGCGCAATGCTTCCAAAGCAAGCCCCGGG
>DATHWE010000076.1:0-7237 GCA_035460905.1 Methylophilaceae bacterium
CCTGATATGCGGTCACATTGAGATCGCCATAAGCTGGCTGATTACAGTGTAGGCCCTTGGGGTGATTTTTCAAGAGCCTTGACTGTCTCCACTTGCACCGCTGCCAGGTGGATTCCGGGTTCTGCCTGCGGCAGCCCCGGGATGAAGTGAGATGCTGATTTTAGAGGTGCGGTTCCAACTGGGATTTCACCCACAAATGGAAATGTTCCATTCCGGTTTCCATCGGATGCTGGTAGGGACCGAATTCGTCCAGGCCCTGCGCATGGAGCGCCTTGCGTCCGTCATGCATACGCTGGCAGATATCCTCGTCCTCGATGGCCGTCTCTTTGTAGGCGGCTTGCTCGGCTTCGATGAACTCGCGTTCGAACAGCGCGATATCTTCAGGATAGTAGAACTCCACTACATTCGAACAAGCATGCGGCCCGCGCGGAATGATATTCGAAACCACCAGCACGTGCGGATACCACTCCAGCATCAGGAAGGGGTAATAAACCAGCCAGATGGCACCGTATTTCGGTAACGCGCCATGGTTGTATTTCAGCACCTGGTCCTGCCAGTGGCGGTAGGCCGGCGAGCCGGATTTCTCCAGGCCGCGATTTACGCCTACCGATTGCACGCTATACCACTCGCCGAACTCCCATTTGAGATCGTCGCAATCGACAAAGTTGCCGAGCCCCGGATGGAACGGCGCAACGTGGTAATCCTCCAGGTAGACTTCGATAAAGGTTTTCCAGTTGAAGTTGTATTCATCGATCATCACGCGGTCGAGCATGAAGCCGCTGAAGTCGAAATCCTTGAGAAAACCCAGCTTGCCGAGATCGCTGGCGATGTTGCGCTTGCTGTCGAACAACAGGCCGTTCCAGTTTTGCAGCGGGGTCTTGCCGAGGTTGAGGCAGGGCTTCTCGGCGAAATGGGGGGCGCCCATTAGTTCGCCCTTCAGGTCGTAAGTCCAGCGATGCACCGGGCAGACAATGTTCTGCGCATGGCCCTTGCCTTTCAGCATGATGGCCTGGCGATGGCGACAGACGTTGCTGATCAGTTCGATTTCCTGCTGATTGCGCACGAGCGCCTTGCCGTGGTTCATCCATTCCAGCGAATGATAGTCGCCGGGATTGGGCACCATCAGTTCATGGCCGATATAGTTAGGCGCGTACGAAAACAGCACCTTTTGTTCCAGGGCGTAGATTTCAGGATCGACATACCAGGAAACCGGTAATTGGGGCCGTAATGGGCGTTTGAAAGGAGTAACTTGCGCAAGGGACATAAATTCGAGCTTCATCCGGAGAATACGGAAGAACTGGCCAGTATGCTGGCCGCATAATAACGAACGCGACATTTTGCCTGAATGGGGGATTTTTACAAGACGCAGTGTCCGGAATGAGTAGCCGGGGAAGGAAATTATCGTTGCCGGAAGCTAGTTTTCGGTCGAAAAATGCAATCCTGCTAGATAGTTGGGATGGGTATCTTTCTTGCCCGGCTGCCGGTTTTACGATACGCTTCACAATTCGGCGTAGTACCTTAATCAACGGGAGGAAATAATGAAAAATCCGCTGGATTCCATTCCTGGAACAATTGTTTCGGGCCTGATTCTGACTGTTGTCCTGTACTTCTTCCTCAAAAATTTCATTCTGGCGGGGGTGTGATCATGGAACTCGTTCCTGCAATCGCTCGTTGGATACATTTTCTGGCCGGTATCACCTGGATCGGCCTGCTTTACTATTTCAACCTGGTGCAGGTGCCTGCGCTGAAAGATGCTGCGGCTGACGGCACCGCTGCCGGCATCACCAAGCATGTTGCACCGCGCGCGCTGTTCTGGTTCCGCTGGTCTGCGCTCGTGACCTGGCTGGCGGGTGCGGCATTGCTGGGTGCAGGGTTTACCGCAGCCTTTACGCTGCAGCCGGAGATGGCGCCTATCGGTATCGGTGCCTGGCTGGGAACCATCATGCTGTTCAATGTCTGGGGCCTCATCTGGCCGAACCAGAAGAAAATCCTGGGCATGAAGCCCGCGACGGATGAAGAAAAAGCCAAGGCGCGACGCATTGCATTCCTTGCATCGCGAACGAACATGATGCTTTCGATCCCGATGCTGTTCTTCATGGCTGGCGGGTTGTCGCATCGAGCGCTGTTCGGTTTATAAGAGAAATTGGCAATTGCTGCACACGGCGGCTTTTGCCGCCGTGTGCATTTTTACTTTTTGGTAATTTGATATGTCGCAACATTTAATGAATACCTATGGCCGGCAACCGGTCACTTTTGTCCGGGGTGAGGGCGTCTGGCTGTGGGACGATCAGGGCAAGCGCTACCTCGACGGCCTGGCCGGTGTCGCGGTCAACGGTCTTGGTCATGCGCACCCTGCGCTAGTCAAGGCTATCTCTGAGCAGGCGGCGCGCCTGATCCACGTTTCCAACGTTTACAACATCGCCGAGCAAGCCGAATTGGCCGATCGCCTGAGCGCGTTGTCGGGCATGGATCGGGTTTTCTTCTGCAATTCCGGCTGCGAAGCCAACGAGGCGGCCATCAAGCTGGCGCGTCTGTCTGGCCATCAAAAGGGCATCGAACATCCGGAAATTATCGTCATGGACAAGGCTTTCCACGGCCGGACAATGGCGACGCTTTCCGCGACCGGCAACCGCAAGGTGCAAGCCGGTTTCGAGCCGCTGGTAGCAGGCTTTGTCCGCGTACCCTTCGACGATCTGGAAGCTGTGCGCCACGTAGCGGAACACAATTCAAATGTTGTCGCGGTACTTGTCGAGCCGGTGCAGGGTGAAGGTGGCGTGATCATTCCGCAGGATGCCAATGGCTATCTGCAAGGTTTGCGCGAGATTTGCGATCAGCATGGCTGGCTGCTGATGCTGGACGAGGTGCAAAGCGGAATCGCACGTACCGGCACGCTCTTTGCCTTCCAGCATAGCGGCATTTCCCCTGATGTGATGACCCTGGCCAAAGGCCTGGGGTCTGGCGTGCCCATCGGTGCTTGTCTTGCGAAGGGCAAGGCGGCCGAAGTGTTCCAGCCCGGCAATCACGGTTCGACTTTCGGCGGTAATCCGCTGGCATGCCGGGCGGCATTGACGACGCTTGCGGCGATTGAAGAAGAGAGCTTGTGCGCCAAGGCCGACGAAATCGGTAATTTCATTCATCAGGCTCTGCGCGAAGAGTTCAAGGGTGTGCCTGGCGTCGTCACAATCCGCAATGCCGGCATGATGATCGGTATCGAGTTGGATCGTCCTTGCGGCGACCTGGTCAAACAAGCTCTGGCCCTTGGCCTGCTTATCAACGTGACCGCCGACAAGGTGATCCGATTGTTGCCACCTCTGGTGATGAGCAAAGCGGAAGCGCAGCAGCTGGTGGACATCCTGGCGCCGCTGGTGAAAAACTTTTTGAGCCAATAATCATGTCGATCAAACATTTTCTTCAGTTCAAGGATCTCTCAAAGGCGGAGCTGGAACATGTGTTCGAGCGCACCAAGTGGATCAAGGACAAGTTCAAGCGCTACGAACCGTACCACCCGCTGTTCGACCGCACGCTGGTTATGATTTTCGAGAAGGCCAGCACGCGTACGCGCCTGTCGTTCGAGGCCGGCATGCAGCAATTGGGCGGCGCCGCCATCTACCTCAACACCCGCGATTCGCAGCTGGGACGCGGCGAGCCAGTGGAAGACGCTGCGCAAGTGATTTCGCGCATGAGTGACATGGTGATGATCCGCACCTTCGAGCAGGAAATCATCGAGCGTTTCGCCGCCAATTCACGCGTGCCGGTGATCAACGGCCTGACCAACGAATATCACCCGTGTCAGATCCTGGCCGATATCTTCACGTTCATCGAACACCGCGGCCCGATCCAGGGCAAGACTGTCGCGTGGATCGGCGATTCGAACAATGTCTGCAACACGTGGTTGCAGGCAGCGGAAGTACTGGATTTCAACGTGCACGTCTCCACGCCGCCCGGTTACGAAGTCGAGCAGGAACGCGCCGGCCTCTACGGACACGAGCATTACGAAGAGTTTGCAGACCCGATGGAGGCTGCGCGTGGCGCCGACCTGGTGACCACGGACGTATGGACTTCGATGGGCTTCGAAGCCGAAAACGAGGAACGCATGCGCGACTTCGCCGATTGGCAAGTAGACGGCGACATGATGCGCGTCGCTGCCAAGGAGGCCCTGTTCATGCACTGCCTGCCCGCGCATCGCGGCGAGGAAGTGGCTGCCGAAGTCATCGACGGCACGCAATCGGTAGTGTGGGATGAAGCTGAGAACAGGTTGCATACGCAGAAGGCTCTGATGGAGTACCTGCTTCTCGGCAATGTGAATGACTAAGTCTTCCATGCAAGGCCGCGCGATTTCGAATCACATCCTGCCAACCGCTTCCAACATGGTTGGCGTGTGCATGATGGTCGTTTCGGTACTGCAATTGCTGCCCAAAAATTCCGTATTGCCCTGGGGCGACAAGCTCCTGGCAATCGATAGCTTGATTTTTCTTGCCAGCGCGATGTTTTCCTACCGTTCCCTGCGTATTGAGGGCGGTTCGGAGTCCATGGAAAAATACGCCGACTGGCTGTTCCTCACAGGCCTCAGCGTCATGGCGCTGGCGGGAGTGTTGGTTTCTTTTGAACTTTTTTTGGTATAGGAATTAGCCTTGAGCGGAATCAATAAAGTGGTGCTCGCCTACTCGGGCGGGCTGGATACCTCGGTCATCCTTAAATGGCTGCAGGACGAGTACAAGTGCGAGGTGGTGACCTTCACCGCCGACATCGGCCAGGGCGAAGAGCTGGAGCCGGCACGCGAAAAAGCGAAGAAATTCGGTATCAAGGAAATCTATATCGATGACCTGCGCGAAGAATTCGTACGCGATTTCGTCTTCCCGATGTTCCGTGCCAACACCGTCTACGAAGGCGAATACCTGCTGGGCACCTCCATCGCCCGCCCGCTGATCGCCAAGCGCCTCATCGAAATCGCCAACGAAACCAAGGCTGATGCGATTTCCCACGGCGCGACCGGCAAGGGCAACGATCAGGTGCGTTTCGAATTGGGCGCTTATGCGCTTAACCCGAACATCAAGGTGATCGCTCCTTGGCGCGAGTGGGATCTGCTGTCGCGCGAGAAGCTGCTGGCCTATGCTGAGAAGCACGGCATTCCCGTCGAAATGAAGCACAAGCAAGGCGGTAGCCCATACTCCATGGACGCCAACCTGCTGCACATCAGTTATGAAGGCCGCCATCTGGAAAATCCGGCAGCGGAAGCCGAAGAAGACATGTGGCGCTGGACCGTCAGCCCCGAAAAGGCTCCGGACGCCGCCGAATACCTGGACATCGAATACGTCAACGGCGACCCGGTGGCCCTCAACGGCAAGAAGATGGCCGCGCACGAGTTGCTGGCCGAGCTGAACAAGCTGGGCGGCAAGCACGGCATTGGCCGTCTTGACCTGGTGGAAAATCGCTACGTCGGCATGAAGTCGCGCGGCTGCTACGAAACCCCGGGCGGCACCATCATGCTGCGTGCCCACCGCGCCATCGAATCACTGACGCTGGACCGCGAAGTCGCTCACCTCAAGGACGACCTGATGCCGCGCTACGCCAGCCTGATTTACAACGGCTACTGGTGGAGTCCGGAGCGCGTCGCGCTGCAAACGCTGATCGATCATACGCAAAAGAGCGTCAACGGCTTCGTGCGCGTCAAGCTCTACAAAGGCAACGTGATTGTCGTCGGTCGCGACAGCAAGACCGATTCGCTGTTCGACCCGACCATCGCAACGTTTGAAGACGACGCCGGTGCGTACGACCAGAAGGATGCAGGTGGTTTCATCAAACTCAATGCGTTGCGCATGCGCATCGCGGCCAATTTACGTAACAGGAAAGGTTAAGCAATCATGGCCCAGTTCGACAATGTTAGCGTCAAGAGAAAAGCCAACGTTTATTTCGACGGCAAGTGCGTCAGCCACACCTTGCTGATGCCCAACGGCACACGCTGCACCGTAGGCGTGATCTTCCCCAGCACGCTGACCTTCAATACCGGCTCTCCGGAACTGATGGAAATCAATGCCGGCGCCTGCAAGGTGCGCCTCAAGGGCGAAGAGGAATGGAAAAGCTACGGCGCAGGCGAGAAATTCGCCGTGCCGGGCAATTCCAGTTTCGACATCGAAACCACCGAGATGCTGGATTACGTCTGCCATTTTGAGTAAGCAGGAGTAGAACCGATGCCTTCCTTTGATATCACTTCCGAAGCCGACATGGTCGCGTTGAAGAATGCAATTGACGTTGCCCAACGGCAAATCACCAATCGCTACGACTTCAAGGGCACTTCGGCGAACGTTGAACTCAATGAAAAGGACAAACTGATCACATTGTTCGGCGACTCCGATTTTCAGCTCGACCAGATCAAGGACATTCTCTTCCCCGCGCTGGAAAAGAAGGAGCCCGACAGCAGCAAGCGGCTCGACCAGCAGGACGTGCAGAAGGTGTCAGGCAACAAGGTCAAGCAGGAGATGAAAATCCGCGACGGCATCGACAGCGACCTTGCCAAGCGTCTGGTGAAACTCATCAAGGATTCTGGCCTCAAAGTACAGGCAAGCATCCAGGGCGACACGGTGCGCGTCAACGGTGCCAAGCGCGATATGCTGCAGGATGCCATTGCGCATGTGAAGAAGTCGGTGACGGACTTCCCGTTGAAGTACGGTAATTTCCGCGATTAATTTATTTAGAACGATATGACTGCAAAAACGCTTTACGACAAACTTTGGGAATCCCACGTCGTCCATCAGGAAACCGACGGGACCGCGCTCATCTATATCGACCGTCATCTGGTGCATGAAGTCACCAGTCCGCAGGCGTTCGAGGGGTTGAAGCTGGCCGGTCGCAGGCCGTGGCGTGTGGGCAGCATCCTTGCCGTGCCTGACCACAACGTGCCGACCACGGATCGTAGCCAGGGTATCGCCGACCCGATTTCCCGCCTGCAGGTGGAAACGCTGGACAATAACTGCGCCGAATTCGGTGTAACAGAATTCAAGATGAACGACTTGCGTCAGGGCATCGTGCATGTGATCGGCCCGGAGCAGGGCGCGACCTTGCCCGGTATGACCGTGGTATGCGGCGATTCGCACACCAGCACGCACGGCGCCTTCGCCGCGCTGGCGCACGGTATCGGTACTTCCGAAGTGGAGCACGTGCTTGCCACGCAATGCCTGGTCGCCAAGAAGTCGAAGGCAATGCAGGTCAAGGTGGAGGGTGCGCTGCAAAAGGGCGTGAC